>DASXXO010000484.1:0-18403 GCA_036503045.1 Caldimonas sp.
GCGCTCAGGTCGCTCTCGACCTGCAAGGCGAGATCCCGACCGATCCTGCCGTGCGCCAAGCGGTGCAGCGGCGCACGCTGCTGCTCGAATCGATGCCGGGATCGCCCGCTGCGCTCGCAGTGGCGGGAATCGCCGGCCGGATGATGGCCTAGCCGCGCCGAGCGCTCAAGGCGCGTTGCCGCCGCGATACCGCGGCGCCGGCCTGAGCAGCACGATCAGCGCGCCGTGGCCGCCGTCAGCCGGACGCGCGTGGGTGAACGCGAGCACCTCGCTCCTCTGCATCAGCCACGACTTGACCTTCGCCTTCAGGACGGGCTCGCGTCCGGGCGATCCGTGGCCCTTGCCGTGGACGACGCGCACGCAGCGCAGGCCCGACTGAGCGGCGTCGCGCAGGAACGCGGCGACACGCTCGCGCGCTTCTTCGCGGCGCAGACCGTGCAGATCGATTTCGTCCTGCAGCACCCAGACGCCGCGCCGGAGCTTGCGCACGACGTCCAGGCCGATGCCGTCGCGGCGAAACGAGAGCGCGTCGTCGGTCTCGAGCAGCGACTCGGCGTCGAACGCGTCGCTGATCGATTCGGCGAGCGCAGCGGCCTCGTCGCGCTGGCGCTGGCGCGCGACCGCCGGCGGCCGCGTGCGCTGAGGCATGGGCGCCGGCGCTTTGCGCAACGGAACGACGCGACCGACCGCGTCGGCGAATCCGCTCGTCTCGCGCAGCGCGCCGCTCTCGAGCTTGTGCTCGGCAGTCGCGGCGACCTCGGTACGGCGGCGCTGCTCGACGAGCGCGGCGCGGATCTGCGCCAGGTCGCCGAGGCCCTTGATCGGCGCTTTCACAGCAGGCCCCGCTCGGCGAACGAGACGACCGTGGCGCGGCCGACGATCAGGTGGTCGAGAACGCGCACGTCGACGAGCGCGAGCGCGCTCTTCAGCGTCTCGGTCAGGAACTCGTCGGCGCGCGACGGCTCGGCAGCGCCCGACGGATGGTTGTGGGCGAGGATCACCGCCGCGGCGCCGAGCTCGAGCGCGCGCTTGACGACCTCGCGCGGATAGACGCTGGTCTGTGTCAGCGTGCCGCGAAACATCTCCTCGAGGCGCACCAGCCTGCTCTGCGCGTCGAGAAAGAGCACCGCGAACACCTCGTGCCCGCGGTCGCCGAGCTGCAGCTGCAGGTAGTCCTTGACCTTCGCCGGCGAATCGAACACCGGCCGGGCGCCGAGGTCGGTCGCGATCGAGCGGCGCGCGAGCTCGAGCACCGCAGCAACCTCGGCGCGCTTGGCGGGGCCGAGCCCCTTGACGCGCTTGAGCTGCTCGGGCTCGGCGCGCAGCAGCCCGGCGAGTCCGCCGAACGACGCGAGCAACTGCTCGGCGAGCTGCAGGACTCCGGTTCCGGCAAGCCCCGTGCGCAGGAGCAGGGCGATCAGCTCGGCGTCTGCGAGCGCCGCAGGCCCGAGGGCGAGTAGCTTTTCGCGCGGTCGTGCCGAGGCGGGGATGTCCTTGAACATGGCGGCGCGCCGGGGCAAAGGACCGGCTCGTAAAATCCACGCCAGTCTAGTCTCCGCAAAGGCGTACGCTTGAACCGCGTCGAGCCCGGCTCCTTCCTCACTTTGCACTATCGCCTGCGCGGCGCCGAGGGCGTCGCGTTCGTCGACACGTTCGCGACGCAGCCGGCGACGCTCTCGCTCGGCAGCGGCGAGCTCGCGCCGGCGATGGAGTCGCGCCTGCTCGGCCTCGCGGAGGGCAGCGAGCAGTCGTTCGCGCTCGACCCCGGCGAAGCTTTCGGCGAACGCGACCCGGCGCTCGTCCAGCGGGTGCGCCGGACGGCGCTCGCCGATCATGGAGACGCCGACGACGACTACCGCGTCGGCGACGTCGTCCGCTTTCCGGCACCGGGCGGCCAGTCGATCGCTGGCGTCGTGCGCGACGTCGACGGCGACGCGATCGTGTTCGACTTCAATCATCCGCTTGCCGGTCTGCCGCTGACGTTCGACGTCAAGCTGATCGGCATCCTCTGACGACCATGCTCGACGAAGTCGTCCTCGCCGAGCCGCGCGGCTTCTGCGCCGGCGTCGACCGCGCGATCGAGATCGTCGAGCGCGCGCTGCACAAGTTCGGCGCGCCGATCTACGTGCGCCACGAGATCGTCCACAACACCTACGTCGTCGACGATTTGAAGAAGAAGGGCGCGATCTTCATCGAGGACCTCGCCGACGTGCCGCCGGGCGCGACGCTCGTCTTCAGCGCGCACGGCGTCCCGCTGGCGGTGCGCAAGGAGGCGGCGGCGCGCGGTTTCGCGGTGTTCGATGCGACCTGCCCGCTCGTGAACAAGGTCCACATCGAGGTCGCCAAGCTCGCGCGCGAGGGCTACGACTTCATCATGATCGGCCACAAGGGGCACCCCGAGGTCGAAGGCACGATGGGCCAGGTCGACCACGGCATTTATCTGGTCGAGGACGTCGCCGACGTCGAGCGGCTCGATCTCCCGGCCGACCGACCGCTTGCCGTCGTCACGCAGACGACGCTCTCGGTCGACGACGCGGCCGAGATCCTCGCCGCGATCAAGCGGCGCTTTCCCGGCATCCGGCAGCCGAAGCAGCAGGACATCTGCTACGCGACGCAGAACCGCCAGGATGCGGTCAAGCTGGTCGCGCCTGGCGTCGACGTGCTGATCGTCGTCGGCAGCCCGAGCTCGTCGAACAGCAATCGGCTGCGCGAGCTCGCCGAGCGCCTCGGTGCCGAGGCCTACATGGTCGACAACGCCGACGATCTTCGCCCCGAATGGCTCGAAGGAAAGCGCCGTGTCGGGCTGACCGCGGGTGCCTCGGCCCCCGAGGTGCTCGTCAACGCGGTCATCGAGCGGCTGCGCGCGCTCGGCGCGGTGTCGGTGCGCACGGTCGCGGGCAAGCCCGAGCGCGTGCACTTTCCGCTGCCGCTCGGGCTCGGCGACAAGGCGATGCGCGAGGTGCCGAACTAGCGAGGCGCGTCGAGGCGGCCCCGCTCAACGCGGGTGCCGGTGCAGGATGATCGGGCGGACTGATGCTTGGGCGCCGCTCGGCTTGGTCGCCATGGCGCGATCGCAGCCGTCGCACCCGCAACCCGAATCGCGGTCGGCGTGCGCGCGCATCCGCGCGGCGATCGGCCGCGGAAGCGGCAGCCTGAGCGAGGCGATCGCGGTCCGGCGCCGCCACGCTGCGGGCATCAGCATCCAGACCGCCGACACGGCGCAGACGACGACGAGGATGGCGACGGCGAGCGATTGGACGTCCATGGCAGTCAGCCTCCGAGCGCGAGCGTCACGCGGTAGGTGATGAACGACGCGACGTAGGCGAGCGCGAACAGGTACGCCGCCATGATCAGCGGATAGCGCCACGAGTTCGTCTCGCGCCGAACGACGGCGAGCGTCGACAGGCATTGCGGCGCGAACACGTACCAGGCGAGCAGGGAATAGGCAGTCGCGAGCGACCAGCCCTTGGCGATGATCGGCGAGAGCGCGTCGGCGACCGAGCTTCCGGCGGCCGACATCGCGTAGACCGTGCCGAGCGCGCCGACCGCGACCTCGCGCGCCGCCAGCCCCGGGACGAGTGCGATCGAGATCTGCCAGTTGAAGCCGATCGGCGCGAACACGTGCTCGAGCGCGCGGCCGATCATGCCGGCGACGCTGTACTGGATCGCCGGGCCGGTCGCGTCGGCGGGCGGTGCCGGGAAGCTCGACAGGAACCAGAGCACGACCATGAGCGTGAAGATGATCCCGCCGACCCGGCGCAGGAAGATCGTCGCGCGCTCCCAGAGACCGAGGCCGAGGTTGCGCAGGCTCGGCGCGCGGTAGGGCGGCAGCTCGAGCATCAGCGGCTGGTAGCGCCGCTTGCTCCAGCCGCGCTTGAGCAGCCACGCGACGCCCATCGCCGAGACGACGCCGGCGACGTAGAGGCCGAACAGGGTCAGGCCGCGCAGATTGAACGGCCCGACGCTCGTCGCCGGAACGAAGGCGCCGATCAGGAGCGCATAGATCGGCAGGCGCGCCGAGCAGGTCATGAGCGGCGCGACCATGATGGTCGCGAGGCGGTCCTTCCAGTTGGCGATCGTGCGCGTCGCCATGATCCCGGGGATCGCGCACGCGAAGCTCGACAAGAGCGGAATGAACGCGCGTCCCGAAAGGCCGACCTTGCCCATCACGTTGTCGAGCAGGAATGCGGCGCGCGGCAGATAGCCCGAGTCCTCGAGCAGGAGGATGAAGAAGAACAGGATCAGGATCTGCGGCAGGAAGACGAGCACGCTGCCCGCTCCCGCGATCACGCCATCGACGAGCAGGCTCCTGAGCGGCCCCTCGGCCATGTGCGTCGAAACCGATTCGCCGACCCCCGCCATCGCTGCCTTGATCGCGTCCATCGGCAGCGTGGCCCACGAGAACACCGCCTGGAACATCAGGAACAGCACGACCGCAAGGAGCGCCAGGCCCCAGACCGGATGCATGACGACGGCGTCGATCCGGTGCTGGAAGCGGCGCACGGCCGATGCGCCCGGCGCGGCGAGCGCAATGATGCGCCGCACCTCGAGCTGCAGATCGGCCGACGAGCGGCCTTCGCGCTGTTGAGCGGAGCGCGCGGGCGCGGCAGCGCTTCCCGCGCGCAGCTCGGACGCCTCGCCGCCGAGGCGCGCCTCGAGCAGCGCGAGCAGCCCGACGTGGCCGTCGGCGCGCACCGCCACCGTCTCGACGACCGGGCAGCCGAGCTCGGCGGAGAGCTTGGCGAGGTCGATCTTCAGCCCTTCGGCGCGCGCGACGTCGGACATGTTCAAGGCGACGATCAAGGGCTTGCCGAGCTGCGCGAGCTCGAGCACCAGGCGCAGGTTCATGCGCAGGTTGGTCGCGTCGACGACGGCGACGATCGCATCGGGTGCCGCCTCGCCGTGGCGCCGTCCTTCGATGACCTCGAGCGTGATCTGCTCGTCGGGTGTCGCCGGCGTCAGGCTGTAGGCGCCCGGAAGGTCGATGATCGAGACCGTGCGGCCGTTCTTCAGGCGCGTCAGGCCGACCTTGCGCTCGACCGTCACGCCGGCGTAGTTGGCGACCTTCTGGCGCGCGCCCGTGAGCAGGTTGAAGAGCGCAGTCTTGCCGCAGTTGGGATTGCCGACCAGCGCCACGCTCCAGCGCGGCGGCTGATTCGCGGCGTTGAGCGCGTGCGACATGGCTAGCGGGCGGCCGCCGCGCCCGGCGGGGCTGCCCGCTCGATGCAGTCGACCTCGATGCACTGCGCCTCGAGCAGGCGCAGCGCGAACATCGTTTCGCCGATCAGGACCGCAAGCGGCTCGCGCCCGCCGGGGCCGCGGCGCAACAGCTGGACTGGCTCGCCGGGCAGGAAGCCGATCTCGCCGAGGCGGCGCAGCGCGACCGCGTCGATCTCGGGCGATGCCGACACCACGCGGGCGACCGTCGCGCGGCTGCCGGCGGCGAGCTGATGGAGCGAGACGGTCGTGAGCGGGCTCATGGGCGTGGCGGCACCGCGGGTCTTCCACGATGCACATGCGAATGAGATTCTCTCTCATTTGCGACACCGTGGGGGCGGTGCGGGCGACCGCCGGCGCCGCGTCGATGCGCTGCCACGATGACCGCCATGGCCGTGCCCAGGCCGCTGTGCAGCCAGCCGAGGGCCGGCCGCACCGCCTCGGGGGCGAAGTAGTAGAGCAGGTAACCCGTGAGCGCCACGGTCGCGGCGAGGACGCAGAGCGCAACCCCGGAGCCGCGCTGGCGTTCCCAACGCCACCGATGGCTGATGCGCCAGCCTTGCGGGATGTGCGCCGCCGCGAGGGCACCGAAGACGAAGATGACGGCGAAGGCAGCGAGGCCGTGGATGCGCATCGACCACGCCTCGAACGGCGAGGGCAAGGCGTCGCTGGCGCGCGCATAGTGAAGCACCAGCCAACCGGCACCGCTCACGAGCAGCAGCACGCCCGCGACGTACAGCAGGAGTCGCTGCCAGGCGACAAGCCGATGGGCGCCGCGCGTCATGGCGGCCTTGGCCTTGCGCACTTCGGGGTCGCGTGGAGCCAGGCGTGCGCGCCGAAGCGAGCCAGGAGCGGATGCGCCGCGTCGCCGCGCGCGACCACGATCTTGGTGAGCGCGTCGGCCCAGACGCAGCGCGGCGCGGCGACGCTCGCGTGGTGCACGCCGCCGCGGCCATCGGCGATGGAACTGGTCGCGAACGCGCCCTCGGCAAGCGTCGCGAAACGGCGCACGCCGCCCTCGATCTCGTCACGCAGGTCGATCGGCAGCGCAACAGCGCCGAACACGCGCAGATCGCCGCCGGCGTTCACCCAGCCGGCGTCGGTTCCAGCGTCGAGCAGCGTTTCGACGGCGCGATCGACCGCATAGCCCTTGCCGACGCCGCCAAGGTCGATGCGTACGCCGGCGCTCAGTTTGTGCAGTCCGCGCGCGTCGCAACGCCACGCACGCGCACCGCTGGCGAGCGTGACATCGAAATCGCAATCACTTGCGTCGCGCAGTGTGGCGGCGAGCGCGAGCACGCTGCGGCAGTCGTCGCCGATCGCGATGCAGGCGTTCGCCGCCGCCGCGTTGAAAGCGCCGATGTCGCTCGTCGGTTCGAAACGCGACAGGCGCCGCTGCGCTGCGGCGATGCTCGCGAACGCTGCGCCGATGGCGGCTTCGGCATTCGAGTGCGGCGAGCGGAGTGCGCCGATTTCGACCAAGGTGCCGAGCAACGGGCGCGCGCGCCGGACCCAGGCGGCCTCGCCGCCGACGGCCTTGCCGCCGGCAAAACGCGATGGCCGCACCAGAGTGTCGGCAGTCATCCGAGGCTCCCACTGCGCCGCGCGAGCGCGACGACCGCGGCGATCCGCCGCACGCCTTCGGTGACGTGGGTGCAGCTCAAGGTCGCCCCGCTGATGTTGGCGATGTCCTCGCCGACTCGCAAAGGCGCCTCTGCGGTCTTGCCCACGAACTGGCGCCGCCACGCCGGCAGACGCACCTCGCCGCCGTGGCTCTCGCGATAAGAGAGGATCTCGACCTGGCGGATCGCGCCTTCGCTGTCGATGCCGACCGCGTACGAGATCAGCTCGAACCTGCCGATCACCGCGTCGGCGACGACGAAGCCGAGCGTCGCAGCGCCGTGCCGCGCGATCTGCACCGCCCAGCGCGCCGAACGCCCGCGCACGCCCTGTGCGTCGAGCGCCTGCAGCTGCGCCGCGTCGAGCACGAGCTCGCGCTGCTCGAAGCGATCGGCGTCGGGAAACATCAGCCGCGCGGCCTGCTCGATCGTCAGGTAGTCGACCGCGAACGCTCCGGCCGGCGCCGTGATGGCCGCTGCAGCGAATGTTCCCGCCAGGACGATGCGCATCTAGAAGCTCCAGCCGAGGCCAAGGTCGAATCGGTCGGCGTCCGTGTTGTCGTGGAACCACTGGTAGTCCGCCTTGAGGACGATGCCCGTGCCGACGTTGAAGTTGGCGCCGATCGTCGTCACGCGCTGGTTCGGCGCCGCGGCGGGCGTGAGGCCAGGGCCGAGGTCGGCGAAGCTGCGCGCGGTGTTGAACTGCTCGTAGCGCGCGAACGGCGCGAGCGAATAGTCGGCGTTCGACCAGACCTTGTAGGCCGCCTGCCCGTACCAGCCGTCGAACGACTTCGGGATCAGGGTGGGGTTGCCGACCAGGGAAGCGTTGAACGCAGCGGTGTTGGAGATTGTGCCGCGGCTGTAGACGCCCGAGAAATCCCAGCGGCCCGGCGCGTAGCGCGTGTGCGCGTCCCACAGCGTCACCCGCGCGCTTGCCACGGCCTGGCCGTGAGTCGCGCCGCCGGTGGAGACCGCGCCGCCGACCAAGAGGCCCGGCACGCCGCGCCAGTTGAGCGCGCCGAAGACCGAAAGGTCGCGCGCTTTGGCGAGCTGCAGCTCCTGGTGGATCGAGCCGAGCGGCGACGCGTAACCTTCGGTCGATGTCGCGTCCCACTTGTTGAGGTCGAAGCCGGTCGTGATGCCGGCCTGCGCGGTGAGGCCGTTGTCGTAGTCGCCGACGATCTGGATGCCGCCTTCGCGCCAGGTGCTCGGGATGATCGCAGTCTCGACGAAGTTGCGGAAGACGCCGTAGTACGCCGTCGGCTCGTGGTTCTCGTTCAAGAGGCCGAAGGGCATCAGGAACAGCCCGGCGCGGGCGGCGTACTGGCGCGTCAGCTGGCGCTCGACATAGGCCTGCTCGACCTCGACCTCGCCGTGATCGTCGGCCGACGAAACCGCGTGCTCGACCTCGAGCTCGGTCGCGACCTTGGTCTTCTCGTCGAAGCGATGCTGGTAGCCGAGCACGAAGCGGCCCAGGTCGGCGACCGTGTTCTTCGTGTCGTGCGTCGGCCGGCTGTAGCTGAGCTCGGCGTAGCTGAGGATGGCCGTTGCCGGCTCGGCCGAGAGCCCCGGGCTTTGCGCGGCGACGACCGCTGCCGCGGCCGGCGCTGCACCCGCGATGGCCGCAGTGGCGGGCGCCGATGCCGCGGCGGTCGCCGGCGCTGCCGCGCGCTGCTGCCGCAATTGCGCGAGCTCGGCCTTGACGTTCGCGAGCTCCGCAGCGAGCTGGTCGAGCCGCTGGGCGAGCTCGGCTTCGCTCGCGCTCGCGGGATCGGCACAGGCCAGGCTCGCGGCGACGAGGACGCCGCTCAACGCGGCCAGGGGGCGGTTTCGGTTCATGGGTTCTCCGGGGGTCGTGTTCTGGGTCGATCGGCGGCGCGCGCTCAGGGCGCGTAGCCGTCGCTCAGCGTCTTGAGGAAGGCGATGACGTCGTCGATCTCGGCGTCCGACAGCGCCGGCGCGTCGCCGAGGCTGCGGTTGTAGGGAACCTCGCTGGTGTTGACGTCGGCGCGGAGCTCGGGCGGCAGGTCGTTGAACTTCGCGACCGCGCCGTCGGCGTCGAGCGGGTAGAACTTCTCCGGATTGGTGTCGCGCTGGACGTAGAACGTGAGCGCGTCCTTGAGCGTCTTGAAGAGGCCGTTGTGGAAGAACGCCTGGCGCAGGGCGACGTTGCGCAGCGTGGGCACCTTGAACGCGCCGCACAGGTCGGTTCGCGCGACCAGGTCGGCGCGCTGGCACAGGCCGAGGTCGAAGTACGAGGGATCGGCGTTGCGCAGGATCTCGGGATTGCGCGGCACGCCGAGGTTGTCGTAGCTGAAATCGGTGAAGAGCGGCGACGCTCCATCGGCACCGCGCGCAGACGGGTGGCACGCCGCGCAATTGCCCTTGCCCGGGGCATTGAAGAGCGCCAGCCCGCGCAGCTCCTGGTCGGTGAGCGCCGCCTGGCCGCGCAGGAAGGCGTCGTACTTGCTGCCGTAGGCGTTGAACTCGACGTCCTCGCGCTCGTACTGCTGCGCCGCGAGCGAGATGCGCAGGTAGGCGCCCTCCGTGTCGGCGAAGACGTCAGGGCCGAAGACCTTCCTGAATTCGTCGGCGTAGGGTGCGGCCGCGAGCTTGGCGACGACGCTCGCCTTGGCGGCGTTGGCCATCTCAAACGGATTGAGGAAAGGCTCGGTCGCCCGCTCGGCGAGCGTGCGGGCGCGTCCGTCCCAGAAGAAGCCTCCGGTCGGCGTGCCGTCGGCGGCGAAGAAGAACGGCAGGTTCTTCGCCAGATAGCGAATCCCCGGCGCCTTGCGCGTGCCCTGCAGGTCGCCGTTCGGCCCGCCGAGCTGCACCGCGAGCGCGTTGTCGGGCGAATGACCGCGAGCGGGATCGTGGCAGCCCGCGCACGACTGCCGTCCCGACGCGGAAAGCGCGGGGTCGGCGAAGATCTTCTCGCCGAGAGCGGCCTCGGTCGAGAGCGGCGTCCCGGCCGGCGCCGGCGCAGTGCCCGCGGTTCCCCCGCCACCGCACGCGGCAACGCCGAGCGAGACAAGCCAGGCCAGGGCGATGTTGCGGATCTGGGTGCGCTGCGTGTTGTCGTTGTTCCTCATCGCTCTCGCGGGACGCTGCCGGACGTCGGCGCGCAGCGGAGCGGCGCCTGAGGAATACTAATAGGAATCATTCTCAATTCCAATACCGATCGTCGTGCGGACGCGACACGCTCCTACAATCGCGCTCCCTCGACGGCCCGACCGCCCCCATGCTCGACATCTCGCTCTTGCGCAAGGACCTCGCGCAAGTCGTCGCCCGCCTTGAGACGCGCAAGTCGCCGCAGCCCTTCCTCGACGTCGCCCGCTTCGTCGCGCTCGAGAGCGAGCGCAAGGCGCTGCAGACGCGTACCGAGGAGCTGCAGGCGAGGCGCAACGCCCTGTCGCGCGAGATCGGCAAGCTGAAGGGCCGGGGCGGCGACGCAAGCGCGGCGCTGACAGAGGTCGCCGGCATCGGCGCCGAGCTCGAGCGCTCCGCCGAGCGGCTGGCGACGATCCAGGTCGAGCTCCACGACCAATTGATGGCGCTTCCCAACCTGCCGCATCCGAGCGTTCCGGTCGGCGCCGACGAGTCGGCGAACGTCGAGGTGCGACGCTGGGGCACGCCGCGCACGTTCGATTTCGCGCCCCGCGACCATGTCGACGTCGGCGCGCCGCTCGGCCTCGACCTCGAGACCGGGGTGAAGCTCTCGGGCGCGCGCTTCTCGTTCCTGCGCGGGCCGGTCGCTCGCCTGCATCGCGCGCTCGCCCAGTTCATGCTCGACCTGCAGACATCGGAGCACGGCTATACCGAGTGCCACACGCCCTACATCGTCAACCGCGAGGCCCTCGAGGGCACCGGCCAGCTGCCCAAGTTCAAGGACCAGATGTTCTGGGTCTATCGCGGCGAGGAAGGCGCCGCCGGCGAAGCGGTCGCGGCGAGCAGCGAGCAGTACCTGATCTCGACTTCCGAGATCTCGCTCACGAACAGCGTCCGAGGCGAGTTGCTGCCCGAGACAAGCCTGCCGGTGCGCCTGACTGCGCACACGCCGTGCTTTCGCTCGGAGGCGGGCAGCGCCGGCCGCGACACGCGCGGCATGATCCGCCAGCACCAGTTCGACAAGGTCGAGATGGTGCAGGTCACGCACCCCGATCGCAGCTACGCAGCGCTCGACGAGATGGTCGGCCACGCCGAGGCGGTCCTGCACAAGCTCGAGCTGCCGTACCGCGTCGTCCTGCTCGCGACCGGCGACCTCGGGTTCGCTTCGGCGAAGACCTTCGACCTCGAGGTCTGGGTGCCGGCGCAGAACACCTACCGAGAGATCAGCTCGTGCTCGAACTGCGAGGCGTTCCAGGCCCGTCGCATGCAGACGCGCTTCAAAACCGCGCAGGGCAAGAACGAGCTCGTGCACACCCTGAACGGCTCGGGCCTCGCGGTCGGCAGGACGCTCGTCGCAGTGCTCGAGAACTACCAGAACGCAGACGGCTCGGTCACGGTTCCGAGCGCGCTACGCCCTTATCTCGGCGGACTCGCGGAGTTGCGTCCCTGAGCATGAGCAGGCCGCAGCTCGGGCAACATGCCGCCGTGCTCATGGCGGCGCGCGACGAGGTCCGGCCGATCGCGACCATCACGGGCGCCGATCCATCGTTCGGCGACGACGACGCGTACCGCGTCGCCGACGAGATCCGGCGCTTGCGCATCGCGCGCGGCGAGGTGCCGCTCGGCTACAAGATCGGCTTCACCAACCGCGGCATCTGGGCGCGCTACGGCGTCTTCGGCCCGATCTGGGGGCCGGTCTGGAGCACGACGGTCGAGCGCGTCGACACCGCCGAGACGAGCGTGGCGCTGGCGCAGTTCTGCGAGCCGCGCCTCGAGCCCGAGATCATGTTCGGCTTCGCGAGCGCGCCGAAACCGGGGCAGGGCCTCGGCGCGCTGCTCGACTGCATCGAATGGGTCGCGCACGGCTACGAGATTGTCGACACGCACTTCGCCGGCTGGCGCTTCGCAGCCGCGGACACGATCGCCGACTTCGCCCTGCACGGGAGGCTCTTCGTCGGTCCGCGCGTGCCGATCGCACGCTTCGATTCCGAGAGTGCCGCAAGCGAGCTCGCAGCGACCCGCGTGACGCTCTCATGCGACGGACGCGAAGTCGAAGAAGGCCGCGCCGACATCGTCCTCGACGGGCCGCTGCACGCGCTCGGGCTCTGGGTCGATGCGATGGCCGCGCGCCCCGAGCCCTGGCCGATCGTCGCCGGCGACATCGTCACGACCGGAACGATCACCGATGCGGCGCCGCTCCATCCGGGCGAGCGCTGGCAGACGCGGCTCAGCGACGCGCGCTTGGCCGGCATGACGCTGCGCACGACCGCATGAGCGAAGCGGTGCGGGCCAGGCCCTAGAATCGCCGCCTCGGCAGCGACCCGCCGAAGCACCCGACCGGAGAGGTGGCAGAGTGGTCGAATGCGCCGGACTCGAAATCCGGTTTACGGTTCCGCCGTAACGTGGGTTCGAATCCCACCCTCTCCACCAACATGGCGTCGCGAAGATCGTGACGGGCGTCGCCGGAGCGCGGGCGCCGGAAGGACTGGCCCTCCTGCGGCGCTCAGCACAGAGCCCCTACGAATGCTTGGACTGGCTGACGACATCGATCATCTTCGAGGAGCCTCTCCACGAGTCCCCCAGCGTTTCACGGGGCGCCACCGGACCTTCTATTGCTACGAGTTCGCGCGGTGTCGCCGGATGCGCGGCGCAGCCAACTGCTCTCCCAGCACACTTCGGAAATCCGCTACCTGTTCGGCAATCTCACGACGGGCGGCCAATGCGACGCGACCGATCGCAAGATCGTCGAGGAATTGCGGTCGGCCTGGACTACATTCGCGCGAACGGGCGTGCCTCGGTCGACCGACGGTGCCGCCTGGCCTGCCTTCGAGGTGCCAGCGCTCCGGTACATGGCCATTAGTGATGAGCTGTTGCGGCGCGCCTATGCACCCAGCGACACGGCGCGGCTCGTAGCGTCGCTGCCAGACGCCTAACTCGGCAGCGCGACGTGTGGCGGTTTCCTCGCTGCGGCACGCGCCACCGGGCAACCCCGCGGAGTCGATGCTAGGGCCCCGCTCGTTTGGCACTGTGAGCGGCCCAGAGAGCAAGCAACGGCGCGGGCATTGACAGACTGGTCCTCATCCATTCGATTGGCGGTGAAAGACCGGTTCGAGGGGTAGAGCAGACAGCCGACACGATGGCGCAAGGGACGCAGTCCATCGTCGTCGATCCGCCGTACTGCCCCAGGGGAGCGGTCGACCCGGCGGATCGCCCAGGATCGATCCGCCCCTGGAAGTAAGCCCGTCACCGTCCGTGCGATGAGCTCAAGTATTTCGATTCCTGCGTAGGCGCTTCAGAACGTCTGGCTTTGGTCGACGCGGACTTTGTTCAGGAGCGCGGCGAGATCGGCTGCCGACATGCCGTAGGTATCGGGCAGTGCACCTTCGGCGCCGGTCAACTGCGTCGCGAATCTACGAATCGCCCGCGCCCCTTGATAGCTTGGGGCGTAGCGCAACGCGACCATAGGCTTGGTGCCTTCTACCGAGAGGGGAAAGAACGCGGCGACGTCTTCCCAACGATGGAAGCTCTTGCGAAAGAAGGTACACATCGTGAATCCGCGCTGCTCCAGCTCGAGATACGAGCTGCCAGGCAAGAGATTGACAAGAGCGACCACGACCCCGAGGCCGAAGAACACGATCGCCGCGTAGGCTGCCACCGGCTTCGTAGGGAGCACGAACACGCCACCGGCGACGAAGGCCGCGCAGCCGACGAGCAGCAGCAACATCGCGCTGCGCCTTATTCGCAGACGCAGTGGGAGCGGAGTGGCGCTTTGCATAGCGACGGGAGGGTAGCTCCAAAAACTGGTCCGTGAGGATGTCGGGCCAGCTCGTACCGCTCCTCTTTCACGGCGAGCCCATTGGCGCCCGACGGTGCGGGGTCTGCCGTCCCGAAGTTAAGCTTTACAGGGCTACGGACCGAATTGACATAGAACGATCGTCCCGCTCGGATTCCGGACGGAGCACCGACTTGATCACCGCTGTCACCGCTTGCGAGCAAACGCTGCGTGCGACCGACTAAGTATTTCGGTACGTCCCGACGACGTCAAATCTCATGCGACTGTCCGGCTTTGGGTGATCGGCCGTTAGCGATCGAGCATCCGCTTCGGGTCGCGTGAGTTCCAGTTCGCAGCCTACGAAAGCGGCCCCTGGCGGCCATGTTCGTGGCCGCTATGGTCGTCATCCATTCGATTCTTCGGTGAGGACTGGTTCAGACTGAGGCTGTCTGCAAACACCGAGACGCAGTTACCGGGAGAGAAGCTGTCACCGCCCACGATCGTCTTGAGGCGTTGGAATTGCCAGTGGATCGACGAATGGTTCTTAGCTTACGCCCTCATCTCTGACATCAGCTTCGCAGCACCAAGGATCTTGATCGCTCGTTGCAGGCTGTAGGCCAGAACCTGCAAGCTCATCTCGGTTCGCACGCGAGGTAAGGTCCTCGTCGGGAAGTGCATGGACCCATCCAAGCATTAAGCGTGCCGAAGACGTGCTCGACTGTTCGCCTTCCCGTAGCAGCGATCGCCGATGCGACGGCATCGTCCTCCCAGACGTTCATGCTGCGCCGATCGAGGACCGGGTGATCGGGGATCAAGCCTCGGATGGCCGGCATCACCGGCCCGCTGTAGACCTTGGTCGCCGAGGTGTTGACCACCAACGGAAGGGCAAAGGCCACCGCAGTCTTGACGAGCGCGACCGTGCTGTTCAGCATCGACTGGCGGTCCATAGTGGCGGGCCCAAGAAGATGATGCTGGTGTCCAAGCAGCATTGGCGGGCAGACCAAGGAGATCGACATGATCGATATCGGCAAAGCAGGAACATTCACGCTCGGCACGCATGCGGTCAAGCGCATGGGCTACGGGGCGATGCAACTCGCGGGAAAGGGTGTCTTCGGTCCGCCGAAGGATCGTGCGGGCGCGATTGCGGTGCTGCGCGCCGCAGTGGAGAGCGGTGTCGACCACATCGACACGAGCGACTACTACGGCCCGCACATCACCAACCAGATCATCCGCGAGGCGCTGCATCCGTACCGAGACGGTCTGGTGATCGTGACCAAGATCGGTGCCCGACGTGGCGAGGATGGCTCATGGATCCCGGCGCAGTCGCGCCAGGAGCTGACGCAGGCGGTACACGACAACCTTCGTAACCTCGGCCTGGACGTGCTGGAAGTGGTCAACCTGCGCAGCATGCTTGGCAGCCACGGGCCGACCGAGGGCTCGATGGAAGAGTCGCTCACGGCCTTGGCCGACCTGCAGCGGCAAGGCTTGGTACGCCACATCGGCTTGAGCAACGTGACGCCTGCGCAGATCAGCGCCGGCCGGCGGCTCTGCCCGATCGCCTGCGTTCAGAACATGTACAACCTGGCGCACCGGGACGACGACGCATTGATTGACGATCTCGCCCGACACGGCACTGCCTACGTGCCGTTCTTTCCGCTCGGCGGCTTCACGCCGCTGCAGTCAACGGCGCTGTCCAAGGTCGCGGACGCGCTCGGTGCGACGCCCATGCAAGTCGCGCTCGCTTGGCTGCTGCAACGGTCGCCCAACGTCCTGCTGATTCCTGGCACGTCGTCGGTGGCACACCTGCGTGAGAACCTGGTAGCGGTCGATCTGACGTTATCGAGCGAGTCGGTCGCCGCGCTGGATGGGATTGCGGGCGACGTCGCCCTCGGTTAGCACGGCCCGGATGCCGGCCATCGATGAGGGGCCAGCTTCGGAAGCGGTGATCTGCATGGCGGTAAGCGACACGCGACAGAGCACCGCCGTGGCCCTGCACGCTTCAACCTGCTAAGCTCGTCGACAGGATCAACTGCACACTGCAAGAGGCGCGTGGCGCTGACCACGCGAATTGGGCGGCTCCAAATGGCTGAGAACGGTGGATCGCATTGCTGCGGACCGGGCTATGCCTCGCCGGCGGAGGCAATGAAGGCCCCGCGCGAAAAGATCCTCTACACAGTCGCCCTCTATATCGGCACCGGCATCCAAAAACCGGACTACCTGGCGACCATCGACGCAGACCCGACGAGCCCCACCTACAGCCAGGTCATCAGCCGGCTGGAAATGCCGGGCATCGGCGACGAGCTGCATCACACGGGCTGGAACGCCTGCTCGTCGTGCCATCACGATCCGACCAAGCAACGGCGCTACCTGATCGTGCCCGGTGTCCGCTCGTCGAATCTGCACATCGTCGACTGCGGCATCGACCAGAAGGCTCCGCGCCTCCACAGGGTCATCGAGGGCGCCGAGATCAAGTCCAGGACCAATCTCTCGGCACCGCACACGGTGCACTGCCTCGGCTCCGACATCATCATCTCGATGCTTGGCGACGCGCGCGGGAACGCGCCCGGCGGCTTCCTTCAGTTGAACGAGAACTTCGACATCGTCGGGCGATGGGAGAACGACCTGGGCGGCATGAAGTTCAACTATGACTTCTGGTACCAGCCTCGCCACAACGTGATGGTCTCGTCCGAATGGGCAGCGCCGAACACCTTCATGCCGGGCTTTGATCTCGAGGAAGTCGGCCACCTCAAGTACGGCCGCGAGATCCACTTCTGGGATTTCAAGAACAAGCGCGTCGACAAGACCATGTACCTGGGCGAGGACGGGCTGGTGCCGCTCGAGGTCCGTTTCCATCACGACCCGGATTCGAGTCACGGCTTCGTCGGCGCCGCCCTCTCGTCCAACATCATCCATTGGTACAAGCGGGATGGCCAGTGGATATGGGAAAAGATCATCGACGTCGAGAACGTGCGCCACCCGGAATGGCCGATCCCCGTGCCGGGCCTCATCAGCGTGATCCTGATCTCGATGGACGATCGGTTCCTCTATTTCTGCAACTGGCTGCACGGAGACATCCGTCAGTACGACATCTCGGATCCGTCGAAGCCGCGATTCACCGGCCAGGTCTGGATGGGCGGCCTGCTGAACAAGGCCCCCGTGGTTAACGGTCGTCCGATCACCGGCGGGCCGCAGATGATTCAGCTCTCGCTCGACGGCAAGCGGCTCTACGTCACTACCTCGCTGTTCTCGACCTGGGACAACCAGTTCTATCCGGATATCCGGCAGAACGGCGGCTGCATGGTGATGGTCGACTGCGACGCCGAACGGGGAGGCATGTCAATCAACCCGGATTTCTTCGTCGATTTCGGGAAGGAGCCGAACGGCCCCGCCCGCTGTCACGAGACGCGGTATCCCGGCGGCGACTGCACCTCCGATATTTGGCTCTAGCGGATATCCGGCGCCGAGGATGGAAGTCACGATCACGCTCGCCAACCGGGGCGGCGCATCGTTCCGGGTCGACCAACGCAAGCCGCTGCTCGACGCGCTCGAGGCGCGAGGCATGTCGTTGCCCTATGGCTGTCGTTACGGCGGCTGCATCTCCTGTGCCGCGAAGCTGCTGTCGGGTGAGGTCGACCAGCGCGCCGGCGTTGCGCTGAACGGGCGGCAGCTCGCCGACGGGTATGTTCTCCTCTGCGTGGCCCGCCCCCTGGTCGACTGCACATTCGATGTCGGCGTCGAGAGCCATGACCGGCTCTACCGCAATCCCTTCGCCAGCCCGCTGGCGCCGCACGAGCTCAAGCCCCGACGTCTCGACACTGCTGAGGATGTTCCGTGACGGCCATTGCCCACATGGACCATGACCAAGACTATCCGGCAGGCTATCTCGCCACCATCCTGAAGGAGGTCAAGACCATCGCGATGGTCGGCGCCAGCCCGGACCCGACCAAGTTCAGCTACGGCGTGCTCAGGGTTCTGCACGAAACCGGCTACGACATGATCCCGGTCAATCCCAACGAGGCGGGGAGCGAGATCCGCGGGCTGCGGGTCTACGAATCGCTGGCGGCAATCGACCGGCCGGTGGACATGGTGCAAGTGTTCCGCAGCTCCGATGCGCTGCCCGAGATCGCACGCCAGGCGATCGATATCGGTGCCAAGGTGCTGTGGACGCAGCTTGGCGTGCGAAACGACGAGGCGGCCCGGTTGGCTGAAGCGGCGGGGCTGAAGGTCGTCATGAACCGCTGTCCGAAGATCGAGCTGTTCCGCCCGTTCTGGAAGCCTCGCCTGAACCAGGCGATTTAAGCCCGACAGGCATCGACATAGGCCGTCTTCATCGCGCTAAACTCCTCGCCCCTTTTCCTCCGAGGACGAAGCCATGGCGACAACACCGGCCGACAAGCCCGTCAACAACGGCGTCAATGTCGATGCGCTGTTCGGCGCGCAGGCGGCGCTGGCCAAGACACCGGAGGCGGCACGGTTCAAGTGGCGCTCGACCGTCGAGTGGATCAACGGCACGCACAGCCGCTCCACCATCGAGGGCTTTTATGGCCTGGGCGCCGAGCAGAAGCACAAGAAGAAATTCACTTTCGAGGCCGACCATCCCGAGGTATTCGCCTCCGAAGACCAGGCGGCCACGCCGGTCGAGATCGTCCTGGCCGCCTGGTCTTCGGAGGCGAATACCTCGGGATGG
>DASXXO010000485.1:0-3192 GCA_036503045.1 Caldimonas sp.
CAGGTCGGCGACCGCGTCGCGCAGCATCCGCTCGAGCGATGCCTTCGTGATCGCACGGCCGCCGAGGCCGGCGATGACCGTGTAGCCGTGCAGCTGCAGACCCGAGAGGGCGACCCGGACGTCGGTCGAGACGACGCCGCCGAGGCCGACGCTGAAGCTCTTCTCGAGCACGACGACGCGGCGCGCACCGTGCAGCGCGTCGCGCACGGCGGCGAGCGGGAACGGCCGGAACGACTGGATGCCGAGGACGCCGATGCGCAGTCCCTCGTCGCGCAACGCGTCGATGGTTTCCTTGAGCGTGCCGATCACCGAGCCGAGGGCGACGACGATCGTCTCCGCGTCCTCGCAACGGTAGCCGCGGACCAGCCCGCCCGAGGCGCGGCCGAAGCGCGCTTCGAACTCGGCCGCGATGCGCGGAATGTGCTCGAGCGCCGACAGCTGCTTGGCGTGCGCGAGGTAGCGGACTTCCATGAACGCCTCGGGCCCGACCATCGCGCCGATCGAGACCGGCTCGTCCGGATCGAGGACCTGGCGCGGCGCGTACGGCGGCAGGAAGGCGTCGACCTCGGCCTGCGCCGGGATGTCGACGCGCTCGTAGGCGTGGGTGAGGATGAAGCCGTCCATGCACACCATCACCGGCATCGACAGCTCCTCGGCGAGCTTGAACGCCTGGATGTGCAGATCGAGCGCTTCCTGGTTGGTCTCGGCGAACAGCTGCAGCCAGCCGCTGTCGCGCTGGCTCATCGAATCGCTGTGGTCGTTCCAGATGTTGATCGGCGCGCCGATCGCGCGGTTGGCGATCGTCATGACGATCGGCAGGCCGAGCCCCGAAGCGTTGTAGACCGCCTCGGCCATGAACAGCAGCCCCTGGCTGGCGGTTGCCGTATAGGTGCGCGCGCCCGCCGCGGACGCGCCGATCGCGACGCTCATCGCCGCGAACTCGCTCTCGACGTTGACGAACTCGCACGGCGCGAGATCGCCGCTCTTCACCATCTCGCCGAGCCCTTCGACGATGTGCGTCTGGGGCGAGATCGGATAGGCGCAGATGACGTCGGGCCGGCAGAGCGCGACGGCTTCGGCCACGGCGTGCGAGCCTTCAGTCTGTTTGAGCATCGGCGACCTCGACGAGTGCGGACCGAACGACCTGGTAGGCCTCGGTCGCCGCGGCAACGTTAGCGTCGGCGACCTTGCCGCTGAACTTGGCGCGGATCGCGTGCGCGACCGCGTCGAGCGTGACGAGTCCGGCGAGGGCGGCGAAGCCGCCGAGGAGCACCGCGTTCGGAAGCGGCCGTCCGAGGTGCTTGAGCGCGATCTCGGTCGCGGGGACGGTGAGCATCCGCTCGCGGCGGAAGCGCTGGGCGATCTCGCCAACGCCGAGCGCGTCGAAGCTGCGCTTGCTGTTGATCAGGACGTAGCCATCGGGCTCGAGGCCCTGGAAGACGTCGACCTGGTGCAGCAGCGTCGGGTCCTGGACGATCAGCACGTCGGGCGCGAGGATCGGCTCGCGCAGGCGGATCTCGCGATCGTCGATGCGGCAGAACGCGACCACCGGCGCGCCGGTGCGCTCCGAGCCGAAGCTCGGAAAGGCCTGGGCATGGCGGCCCTGCGCGAATGCGGCGATCGAGAGCATCTCCGCCGCCGTGACGACTCCCTGGCCGCCGCGCCCATGGATCCTGATCTGCAGCATCGGCATTCCTTCTCGTGACCGCCGATGAAGCCTAGGGACTGACGCGCGGCGCTGGTTTGCGCCACGTCAACGACACGGCCGGGTAGCAACCAGAGCCGTCACCGGCCGTCATGCGTAGCGCGGATACGCCGGCTCGTACGCGCACGAGCGCCATGGGCACGAAACGTCGGCCGGACCGAAGGTTTGTACTCATGCGACCGGCGCTGACGCTCAGCGCCCCGGCACGACGGCGGTGGTGGCGGCGACAGCGGCGACGCCCCCGACAGGCGACTCGAGCGCCGCGGCGACGAACACGGTCGTGGCGCACGCGAGGGCGAGGATCTCGGCGGCCAGCGCACGGACGCGAGTCTTTCGCATGGCGCTTTCCTCAGCTCGCCGCGCCGACGGCGCGCACGAGCAGGACGGGGACCGGGCTCTGGCGCAGCACGCGCTCGGCATCGCTACCCATCAACGCGCGCTCGAAGCCGCGCCGGCCGTGGGTGCCGATCACGATCAGGTTGCAATGCGCTTCGCGCGCCTCCTCGACGATGGCGTCGGCGACGCGGCCGCCCTTCAGGTCGCGCAGCCCGGTCGAGACCTCGATTCCAGCGGCGCGGACTTCTGCGGCGGTCTTCTCGAGCAGATCGCGGCCGTACTGGTGCAGCCCTGACCGGAACTTCTCGAAGTCGATGACGTTGGCCATCTCGACCATCAGCGCGAAATCACTGATGACGTGCAGCAGACGCACCTTGGCTTTCAGCGCGGTCGCCAGTCCGATTGCCTCACGCATCCCATGCCGTGAGGTGTCGCTACCGTCGATCGGAACGAGGATGTGCTTGTACATGGTGCCTCCTGTGAAGTGCTGGACATGGAGTCAATCTAGCCGCGCCCGCGCGGCGTCCCTTGAGAACGATCAAGGACGCGCAGTCCGCTCGCCTACCAAGCGGCGTGCCGCGCGCCGGCGCGCCGCCATCTCGCGACCCATCTCCTGCTGCTCGTCGGGACGCAGGCGCGCGCGCGCCTCCGGATAGAGGCAGGTCTCCTCGAGGGCGATGTGGTCGCGCGAGAGCGCCGCGAAGATTTCGCTGCCGTCGCGGAGGACCGCGGCGTCGTACCACGATTGCCCGCAGGCGATCGCGTCGAGGTGCGGCTGCAGCTCCATCCAATCCTCCTCGAGCCAGTTGTGGTCCTGCTGCAGCCGCAGGACGGCCTGCTCGATCGCCGCGTCGCCGCTCGCGGCGAGCTTGGGAAAGACATGCCGCTCCTCGTCCGCGTGGTGCTGGCGCGCGGTCGTCGAGAAATGGCGCACGACGTCGCCGGCGAGAGCGCGCGTCTCGCTGTCCGCGGCGCCGGCCTCGAGCCGAGCGACGACGGTCTCGAGCTTGGCCAGCGCGGCGAGCGTCTGCCGATGGCATTCGTCGAGGACGCCGAAGGCGCTCTGGGCGGCGCCGGCACTGGGCTTGCGATCCGTGTGGTGCGAGTTCATGCGACCAGCCTACGCGGTGCCACAGGACGCGCGGTTGATC
>DASXXO010000486.1:0-2742 GCA_036503045.1 Caldimonas sp.
CTTCGGCTTCGAACTCGCGGTGCCGGTCGGCGTCTTCACGGGCCTGGCCATCTTCGTTCCGTACGTCGGCTTCGGCGTCGGCCTCGTGTTGGCGCTGCTCGCCGGCGCGCTGCAGTTCACCGGCTGGTACGGGCCGGTCGCGGTGCTCGTCGTCTACGGCGTCGGCCAGATCGTCGAGGGCCTGTTCCTGACGCCGCGGATGGTCGGCAAGCGCATCGGCATGAGCCCGCTCACGGTCATCTTCGCGCTGTTCGCGTTCGGTCACCTGTTCGGCTTCGTCGGCGTGTTGATCGCGCTGCCGGCGAGCGCGCTGCTCGCGGTCGCCACGGCACGGCTGCGCGCGAGCTACACGCAGAGCAGCCTCTACACCGGATGACCGGATCCGGATGAAGCAGATTCCGCTGGCGATCGGGCCGGAGCCGGCACGGACCTTCGAGAACTTCCTGCCCGGCGCGAACGGCGGCGCGCTCGCCCACCTGCTGGCGCTCGCGCCGGGCGCGCCGCCGGTCTATCTCTGGGGACCCGAGGGCAGCGGCAAGACGCACCTGCTGCACGCCGTGGTCGAGCGCGCCGCCGCGCACGGCCGGCACGCCGCGTGGTTCTCGGCAGCGACGCCGGTTCCGTGGAGCAGCGCCGCCGATCGCGAGTGGCTGGTCATCGACGACGCGCATGCCCTCGATCCCGCCCAGCAGCAGGCCGCGTTCTCGCTCTTCGTCGACGCCGCCGATCGCGGGGCAGGCATCGTCGCTGCCGGCGCCGTCCCGCCGGTCGACCTCCCCGTGCGCGAGGACCTGCGCACCCGTCTCGGCTGGGGCCACGTGTTCGGGCTCGCTCCGCTCGGCGAGAGCGAGGTGCGCGCTGCGCTCCGGCGCGAGGCCGACCGGCGCGGCACCTTTCTCTCCGACGAGGTGATGGACTATCTCCTGACGCGCTTCGCGCGCGATCTCAAGCACCTGATGGCACAGCTCGACCGGCTCGACGCGTTCTCGCTCTCCAACAAGCGCGCCATCACGGTGCCTCTCCTGAAGCAGATGCTGGCCGAGGAGGGCGAGTCGTGACGGCCGTCGCTGCATCGGGCCTCGCGCTGTTCGACCTCGACCTGACGCTGCTGCCGATCGACTCCGACCACGCCTGGGGCGAGTTCATGATCACGCTCGGCTGGGCCGATGCGACGGGCTTTCGCGCCGGCAACGACGCGTTTTATGCGGACTACCGCGCCGGCCGACTCGACATCGACGCCTACATCGCGTTCGCCACGGCACCGCTCGTCGCCCGCACCGCGAGCGAGCGCGCGGCGGGGCACGCGCGCTTCATGCGAGAGGTCGTCGCGCCGGCCATCCGGCGGCAGGCGACGGCGCTGGTCGAGTCGCACCGCGCGCGCGGCGACCGGCTCGCGCTCGTCACGTCGACCAACGACTTCGTGACGGCGCCGATCGCCGCCGCGTTCGGCATCGAGGCGCTCATCGCGACGCGCCTCGCCCGCGCCGGCGACGGCACTCCCACCGGCCGGATCGACGGCACGGCGGCGTTCCGCGAGGGCAAGGTCGCGCGTGTCGGACAATGGCTGGCGGCGAGCGGCGCCGCCTGGACCGACTTCGCGCGGACGAGCGTCTACAGCGATTCGGTCAACGACCTGGCGCTGCTCGAGAAGGCAACCGATCCGGTGGCGACCAATCCCTCGCCCGAGCTCGCCGCCATCGCCCGCACGCGCGGCTGGCGCATCCTGAACTTGTTCGCATGATCAAGAAGTTCATCTCCAAGCTGCTCGGCAAGGCCGAGGAAGGGGGGCGCGCGCGCGCCAAGCGCGTCGAGGTTCCGAAGTCCCAGCACGGCATCGATCCCGGGCTCGTCGACGAGCGCGCGATCAAGGTCGTCTCGACGCTCGCCGACGCCGGCTACGAGGCCTATATCGTCGGCGGCGCGGTGCGCGACCTGCTGGTGGGCCTGCGCCCGAAGGACTTCGACGTCGCGACCAACGCGACCCCCGAGCAGGTCAAGTCGCTGTTCCGGCGCGCGTTCATCATCGGCCGGCGCTTTCGCATCGTCCACGTCGTCTTCGGGCGCGGCCGCCAGGACCGCGGCCTCTCGGAAGTGATCGAGGTCTCGACCTTCCGCGCGATGCTCGACGCCGCCAGCGCCGACCAGGTCGCCGGCAACGAGAAGACCTCGCGCAAGGACCTCGTCGACAAGAGTCACGTCGTCGACGCCGAAGGCCGCGTCCTGCGCGACAACGTCTGGGGGCCGCAGATCGAGGACGCCGCGCGGCGCGACTTCACGGTCAACGCGATGTACTACGACCCGGTGCGCGAGATCGTCGTCGACTACCACGGCGGGATCCAGGACGCGCGCAGGAAGCTGCTGCGCATGATCGGCGATCCGGTCGCGCGCTACCGCGAGGACCCGGTGCGCATCATCCGCGCGGTGCGCTTCGCGGCCAAGCTCGGGTTCGAGATCGAGGCGAAGACGCGTGCGCCGATCAAGGAGATGGCGGCGCTGCTCGACAACGTGCCGCAGTCGCGCACCTTCGACGAGATGATCAAGCTGCTGCAGACCGGCCATGCGCTTGCGTCGATCGTCGAGCTGAAAAAGCTCGGCCTGCACCGCGGCGTCTTCCCGGTCCTCGACGTCGCGCTCGACGAGGCGCAGCGCCACGACGGCCGCGAGAAGTTCGTGCAGCTCGCGCTCGCCGACACCGACCGCCGCGTCGGCGAGGGCAAGCCGGTCGCGCCGAGCTTCATGCTC
>DASXXO010000487.1:0-2453 GCA_036503045.1 Caldimonas sp.
CTTCGGGTGCGAGAAGAGGATCGCCCACTGGTTGCCGATCCAGTCGTGGAAACGGATCTTGCCCTGGGTGGTTTCGGCTTCGAAGTCGGGCGCGGTGTCGTTGATGCGCAGGGACATGTCATTGACTCCTGAACTGGGATGCGAACGCGCGGAATGGCGCGCGGAGCAAAGAGTATGCGCGTGCCGCGAGGGCCGTGCACGGCCTCGGCCCGGCTAGCATGGCGCGGGAGTTGCGTAGCGCCGCTTGCCTCCCTGCCTCGAAGGAACCGCCATGGACTTTCGCCTGAGCCGCCGCGACGCCCTGCGCGCCGGCGCCGCCGGTGCCGCCGCCCTCGCCTGGCCCGCGCGGGCGGCGTGGCCGGACAGGCCGATCCGGGTCGTCGTCACCTTCGCCCCCGGCGGCGCGAGCGACATCGTCGCCCGAGTGATCGGCGAGCAGCTCGGCAAGAAGCTCGGCCAGGCAGTAGTGGTCGACAACAAGCCCGGCGCAGGCGGCAGCGTCGGCGGGACCTACGTGGTTCAGGCGGCGGCCGACGGCTACACGCTGATGCTGTCGAACTCGACGCCGATCTCGATCGGCCCGTTCGCGCTCGAGAAGCAGCCCTACGACCCGATCGCCGACTTCACCCACATCGCCTCGATCGGCTCGGCGCCGTGCGTCGTCATGGCCAACCCGTCGGCCGGCATCAACACCATCGTCGACCTCGAGAACGCGGCCCGGAAGTCGGGAACGCTGCAGTTCGGCTCGGGCGGCCCGGCGTCGATCGGCCACATCTACGGCGAGCTGATGAACCGCGCCCTCGGCATCAAGATGACGCACGTTCCGTACCGCGGCGGTGCACCGATGACGACCGACCTCGTCGCCGGCGTGATCCCGGTCGGCATCGACGTCATCACCGCGTTCGTGCCGTACTTCAAGACCGGCCAGATCAAGCCGCTGGCGGTGACCTCCGCGCAGCGCTCGCCGCTCGCGCCCGACGTGCCGACGGTCGTCGAGTCGGGGCACGCCCGGCTCGTCCTCGACAACTTCTTCGGCCTCTCCGGCCCGGCGAAGATGCCGGCCGACCTGGTCGCGCGCCTCAACGCGGCGACCAACGAGGTGCTCGCGCAGCCCGACACCATGAAGCGCCTGCTCGAGCTCGGCGTGACTACGACGCCGGGAACGCCCGCCGACTTCACCGCCTTCGTGCGCGACCAGGTCGCCGCGCTGCAGCCGGTCGTGAAGACGGTGCGGGTGACGTTGTGATGTCCCTTTCAGCCGAGAACCGCCGATGATCTCCCGATTGCCTCCGATCCGTCGCGGCGCCCTCGCCGCGCTCGCCGCACTGCTGTGCGCTGCCGCCCTGCCCGCGCGCGCGCAGGACACGCCGATCAAGTTCCAGCTCGACTGGCGCTTCGAGGGCCCGCAGGCGATGTTCCTGGTGCCGCAGGCCAAGGGCTACTACAAGGCCGAGAAGCTCGACGTCACCGTCGATGCCGGCAACGGCTCGGGCGGCGCCGTCACGCGCGTCGCCTCGGGCGCGTACGACATGGGCTTTGCCGACATCGCCGCGCTGATGGAGTTCCACGCCAACAACCCGACCGCGCCAAACAAGCCGATCGCGGTGATGATGGTCTACAACAACACGCCGGCAGCGGTGCTAGCACTGAAGAAGTCCGGCATCCGCGCGCCCAAGGACCTCGAGGGCAAGAAGCTCGGTGCGCCGGTCTTCGACGCCGGCCGCAAGGCGTTCCCGATCTTCGCGAAGGCCAACGGCATCCAACACGTCACCTGGACGGCCATGGACCCGACGCTGCGCGAGACCATGCTCGCGCGCGGCGACATCGACGCCATCACCGGCTTCTCGTTCACCTCGCTGCTCAACCTCGAGGCGCGCGGCGTCAAGGCCGACGACATCGTCGTCCTGTCATACCCCAGCTACGGGGTGAAGATGTACGGCAACGCGATCATCGTCTCGGAAACCTTCCTGCAGAAGAACCCCGAGGCGGTGAAGGCGTTCCTGCGCGCGTTCACGAAGGGGATGAGGGATGTCGTCGCGGATCCGAAAGGCGCGATCGCGACGCTGAAGGCGCGCGACGGCCTCGTCAACGAGGAGCTCGAGCTGCGTCGGCTGAAGCTCGCGCTCGACGCGACGATCCTTACTCCCGATGCCAGAGCCGAAGGGTTCGGCGAGGTGCGAGCGCCGCGCCTGAGCCTGATGGCGAGCCAGGTCTCCGACGCGTTCGGCACCAAGGAGCGCATCAGCCCTGCAGCGGTCTGGAGGGACGGCTTCCTGCCGCCCGCGAGCGACCGCGACATCTTCAAGATCGCGAGGAAGTGACTGCGGGACGGGCGCCGGGCGGCTCCCAAGCCGGCTCGCATCCCTTCGGGGGATCGACCGACGGTCTCGTCGGGCGAGGGGCTCCATCCGCGTTCGTCGACTTCGCGGGGGTCTGGCTCGCCTATGACGACG
>DASXXO010000488.1:0-8566 GCA_036503045.1 Caldimonas sp.
GACGAGCGCCACGGAATCGCCGCCGTTGACGAACCACAGGTGCGCCGGCGCCCAGACCAGGTCGCGCAGGTCGGTAGGCGCCTCGATGGTCGCCTTGGCGAGCGCGGTGAAAGGCACCCAGGAATAGCGGCCGTTGATCACTGTCTCGAGCACCGGGCCAAGACGCGAATCGGCGTCGGCGATCCACTCGAAGTCGACCCCGTCGATGCTGCCGGCGGATGTCGGCGCGGCGTCGAGCGCGTCGGAGCGCAGCCGTGCGCCGAGAGCAGGGTCACCGCGCGCCTCGGCCTGGAGCGCCTCGATCAGGGTCGCGACCCAGGCCTGCGGCTGGCCGAAGACCATCGGCGTCGTCCTGCCGCTGAACACGGCCTCGCGGACGGTCTCGCACTTGAGCGCCTCGCGGTAGGTGTTGACCATCGGCAGCGTCGCGGCGTCGAGCTCTCCACAGACCTCGAGCTGCTGCAGCGCGCGCTGCCATTGGCCCAGCACGCACAGCAGCTGGAACAGGAAGACGCGCAGGGTCGCGTCGGCGGCGCGCTCGCGCACCCGCGCCTGCAGCAGCGCGAGCGCTCCTTTCGGATCGCCCGCGGCGACGAGCTCCTCGGGCGTGCGCGTGCTCATTTGCTCGACGCCACGTCGTCGGTGAACGAGGTCGAAGCTCCGCTGATTCCGGTGGCCTGCTGGCGCTTGTATTCGATCTCGATCCGCGTGTAGGCGAACGAGACGGTCTCGGTCGGCCTGGCTTGCTCGTCGACGGCGATGTCGATCGCGACGATGCGCGCCTGGCCGAGCGTCATCACGTAGTAGTCGAGCGCGTCGCCGCCGGCCTTGCGCAGGGTCAGCGTGGCTTCCTTGATCTCGTCGTTGGTCGCGAGCGCGGCGAGCAGGCTGGTCGATGCGGAGTCGATCCCCTTGACGATCGTGAGATGCCTGTACTGGCGCTTCGCAGTCGCCTGGGTCGAGCCGATCGCGGCGGCCGACGACACGCCCCAGGTCCAGGAGCGGACCTCGATGTCGTCGAGGTGCTCCGGGGTCGACGCCTCGCCCTTGATCTTGCCGGCACGCTTGGCCTGCACATGCAGGAACATGTCGGCATCGGACGCGATGCCTGCCGGCTTCGTCGTCGTCGCCATCACAGCCCTCCTTCAGGTCGCGCGCGCAAACCCCGACGCGAGCAAGGTCGGGTCCCCGCCGAGAGCCGGTGCGGATCTCGGCGGGCCATGGCAGCGGCTGGTCAGACCTTCTTGTTGGCGGTCTGGTCCCACCCGCCGATAACAGCGCCGCCCAGCGAGCCGTCGGGCTTCTGTTCCTTGTACTCGACCTCGATCTTGCCGTAGTTGATCGAGATCTGGTCCATCGGAATGACGTCCGACCCGGCCGAGCCGCCGTTCTGGAACGAGCTGACGAGGATCGGCGACAGGGTGATCTTCAGGAACTCCTGCTGGTCCTTGCCGGCCTTGCGGCACACCAGGGTCGCCGTCTTGAGGTGCTCGCCCGTCGCGCACGAAGCAAAGAGCTTGGGCGAGGACTTGTCGATCTTCTTGACGAAGTTGAAGTCGTGGAGAGCGACCTTGCCGGATCCGCCGCCGCCGCCGCTGCTGAACGAGCCCGCGTTCGTGGCGCCGAAGCTGAATGACTCCAACTCGATCTCGCCCTTGTGCTTGTCATCGGTGGACTCGCCATCGACGCCGTCGATCTTCAGGAAATAGTCTACTTGTGCCATGGTGTGAGCCTCTTGATTGCAGAGTGTCGTTCGATGATGTCGTCAGGCACACACGACGCGCATGTGCCTGCCAGTCAAACTCTCAGGCGGCCTTCTGCGACGGCAGCTTGGACACGAGCCGCAGCGACACGGTGAGGCCTTCGAGCTGGTAGTGGGGCCGCAGGAACATCTTCGACGAGTACCAGCCAGGATTGCCCGGGATCTCCTCGACGGTGACCTCCGCGGCGGCAAGGGGCTTTTTCGCCTTCGTTTCCTCCGATGAGTTCGCAGGATCGCCGTCGACGTAGTTCATGATCCACTTGTTCAGCCAGCGCTGCATGTCGTCGCGCTCCTTGAACGAGCCGATCTTGTCGCGCACGATGCACTTCAGGTAGTGCGCGAAGCGCGAGCAGGCGAACAGATAGGGGAGCCGCGCGGACAGGTTGGCGTTGGCGGTCGCATCGGGATCGTCGTACTCGTCGGGCTTCTGCAGCGACTGCGCGCCGATGAAGGCGGCGAAGTCGGAGTTCTTGCGGTGCAGGAGCGGCATGAAGCCGTTCTTCGCCAGCTCGGCCTCGCGCCGGTCGCTGATCGCGATCTCGGTCGGGCACTTCATCGCGACGCCGCCCTCGTCGGTCGGGAACGTGTGCGTGGGCAGGCCCTCGACCGCGCCGCCCGATTCGACGCCGCGGATGCGCGAGCACCAGCCGTACATCTTGAACGAACGGTTGATGTTGACCGCCATCGCGTAGGAGGCGTTGGCCCAGGAGTAGGTGCCGTGCTCGCCGCCGTGCGTTTCCTCCTCGAAGTTGAACTCCTCGACCGGACTCGTCTTGGCGCCGTAGGGCAGCCGCGCCAGGAAGCGCGGCATCGCCAGGCCGACATAGCGAGAGTCTTCCGATGAGCGCAGCGACCGCCAGGCGGCGTACTCCGGAGTCGTGAAGATCTTGGTCAGGTCGCGCGGATTGGCCAGCTCCTGCCACGAGCCCATCTGCATCAGCGTCGGGCTCGCCCCGGCCATGAACGGCGCGTGCGCCGCCGCGGCCACCTTGCTCATCTCGCCCAGCAGCTCGACGTCGGGCGGGCCGTGGTCGAAGTAGTAGTCGCCGATCAGGCAGCCGAACGGCTCGCCGCCGAACTGGCCGTACTCCTCCTCGTAGACCTTCTTGAAGAGCGGGCTCTGGTCCCAGGCCGTCCCTTTGTAGCGCTTGAGCGTCTTGCCGAGGTCGAGCTTGGAGATGTTCATCACGCGGATCTTCAGCATCTCGTCGGTCTCGGTGTTGTTGACGAGATAGTGCAGGCCCCGCCAGGCGCTCTCGAGCTTCTGGAAATCCTCGCGGTGCAGGATCGCGTTGACCTGCTTCGAGAGCTTCCTGTCGAGCTCGGCGATCATCGCCTCGATCGACATGACGACGTCGCTGCCGATCAGGTTGGTCTGCGACAGCGCCTGCTGGGCCAGCGTCAGGACGGCCTGCTCGACCGCCGACTTGGCGTCGTCGGATTTCGGCTTGAACTCCTTGTTGAGCAGCGACGCGAACTCGCTGCCCTGGTACTCGATGCCTTGCAGCGCAGAGGCTGGGTTGACTGCTTCTTCGGCCATGGTCTGGTCTCCGCTGGTGCGTTGCGATCTACTGGGCGGCCGTGTCGGACTTCCTGGCGTCGGCCAGCGACTTGAGCAGCGCCTCGTCCTTGATCACCTTGGCGATCAGCTCCTCGGCTCCGGTCTTGCCGTCCATGTAGGTGACGAGGTTCGCGAGCTGCTGGCGCGCTTCGAGGAGCTGCCTCAGGCCCTCGACCTTCTGCGCCACCGCCGCGGGAGAGAAGTCGTCCATGCTCTCGAAGGTGATGTCGACCGCGAGATTGCCCTCGCCCGTGAGCGTGTTGGGCACCTGGAAGGCGACGCGCGGCTTCATCGCCTTCATGCGCGCGTCGAAGTTGTCGACGTCGACCTCGAGGAACTTGCGCTCGGCGACCGGCGGCAGCGGCTCGCTCGGCTTGCCGGAAAGGTCGGACAGCACGCCCATCACGAACGGCAGCTGCACCTTCTTTTCGGCGCCGTAGAGCTCGACGTCGTATTCGATCTGCACCCGCGGGGCGCGATTGCGGGCGATGAATTTCTGGCTGCTGGTTGCCATGCGATGGGCTCCTTTGACTTACGAGTTTGGGCTGCCGGCGAGCTTCTCGATCTCCTTGACTCCGTCGGGCGCTAGATCGCGGATGATGTCAATGAAGCTCTTGCTCATCAACCGATGCGCGCGCCGGATCAGGAGCGGCGCCGGATTGCTCGGCTCGTTGCGTTCGATCCATTCGCAGACGCGTTCGAGCGCGCGGCTCGCATCCTCGCGCGAGCTGATCGTTCCGGGCGGACGGCTCGTGGCGGTGGCTGCGGCGTTCGCGCCGACGCTCGCTTCGTCCGTGCCGGACCCGCTCGCCTTGCGCCCCGCGTCGGCGACGCGCTGCAGTAGCTTCTTGAGCGGCGCCAAGTCGGGTCCTTGACTCGCCTCGAGATGACGCTCGAGCGCGGTCGCCAGCGCCTGCGCAGCGTCGTAGCCGCCCTGCAGCGTCCCGAGGAGCTCGCCCGCGCCGCCAAGAGAGCCGGCGAGCGCCTGGACGACGCCGTCTTGCGTCGGCACGCTCTCGCCGGGCAGCGGCTCGGCTGGGCCGAGCGCAAGCTCGATGTCGCGCACCGTGAGGCCGCCGCGCTGGCCGGTGAGGCTCGCCGAGCGCAGGTCGGCGAGGCCGGCCGCCGGATCGGCGAGCGCCATCAAGGTCGTGACACGCGCGGTGGGATCGTTGTTGTCGCTCGCATCGAGCAGCGGGTGGACGTTTTCCCAATAGCGCTCGGCCAGGCCCCGCACGAGCCGCAATCCGTGCACCGCGCCGCCCAGGCCGCGCAGGCGCGCGCCGCTGCGCGTGAGCCAGACCGCGACGCGGAGGTCCCGCGTGCGCCGGGCCAGCTCGGCCGCGTGCTCGTCCACGACGAGCCAGTCGGGCGCCTCGGCGGGATACACCTTGTCGCCGTACTGGCGCTCGGGCTTGCCGGCGCCGGCCGCGACCATCGCCTGGAAGCTCGGGTCGTACTCGAGGTCAGGACCGCACGGAGCGTCCGCGGCGAGAGGCGCCAAAAGGGATTCCAGTTCGGGTTCAGCCATGTGGCACGGGCTCTCGGTCTTCAGCGCACTCTATGTGCCGGCGGGCCAGCGGGCAGCGGTCGAAAGTCATGTCGCGCGGCGCGACGAAGGATCGGCCCGGCACTCGGCGCCAGCCAGAACGGGCCGCTCAGCGAAACAGGCTCACCAGATGCGCGCGCGACTTGACGTCGAGCGCAAGCAGCAGCGAAGAGACATAGTTCTTGACGGTGCCGAGCGAGAGGTGCATCGCGTTGCTGATCTCCTGGTTGTTGCACCCGGAGAGGACGAGCTCGAGGATCTCGAGGTGGCGTGGGCCGAGCTGCGCGACGCGGTCGTACATCGACGTCGGCGGCATGCGCGGGAAGAGCGCCTTGCTCGCGGCGAAGCCCGGCTTTTGCGGACCCGCCGGCGGCCAGAGCAGCGCCGACAGCGTGCCGAGGATCTCGGAGGCGACCGCGCCCTTGGGCACATAGCCGACGGCACCGAGCGCTTGCGCCTGCCGGATCACGAACTCGTCCTGCGTGGCGCTGAAGACCGCGATCCTCGCCTGCGGGAACTCCTGGACGAACTGGCGCAGGCCCTGCAGGCCCTTGCAGTCGGCGAGGTTGAGGTCGAGCAGGACGGCGTCGATGTCGGGCTCGCGCCCGTAGATGTCGAGTGCCTCGCGCAGCGTGCTCGCCTCCAGCCAATCGAGCGGGACGCCGAGCAGCTCGGTGTAGAGGGCCTTCGCGCCGTAGCGAACCAGCTCGTGATCGTCGACCAGAAGGAGCTTGCGGCGCCAGCCCGGCGCTTCGAGAGGTGTGGGTGTCGGCGCCGCGGTCCTGACGCTCGGCGCTGGTCCAATGGCTTGCATGACGACCCCTCGCGTGTGCAGACATCGGTCTGCGCGATCGTTCGCCTGGGCGCCGACCGGTGGCGGCGTGGCGACTCGAGCCGGGATATTAGGCTCGATACTGGCGGTTTGCACCACTAAAAGTGGGGATGCGCCGTTGCCTGCATTGGCGCGGTATCGATGGTCGGCCCGATGAAAAAGCGAGCGACAGCAATGCAACGATTCGGCCTCGACAGCCTCGCCGTTCGCCGGCGCTGACCGTGCACGTCGCGACCTCGCTCGCCATCCCCGCGCTCGAGACAGAGGCGCAGATCCGCCATGGGGCGACGCGAGCCGAGATCGCTCGGCTTTGCGAGCATGCACGATCGATCGCCGTCGCGGGCGTCGTCGTCGCGCTGTGCGTCTGGCTGCTCTTCTATTGGCACGACCGTTCGCCACGGGTGCTCGCCTGGGCGGCGGCGATCCATGCGGCGCAAGCGGGGTGGTGGTCGGTGCTGCGAGGGTTTCGCCGCGACGTCGCCGGCACCGTCGCAGCCGACGTCTGGCTGGGCCGCTATCGGATCGCGCTCTTCGTCGTTGCGCTCGCCTGGGGCATGTCACCGCTGATGCTGCTGCCGCCGGACGAGCTCGCGACCGCCGCGTTCCAAGTCGTCGTTCTCCTTGCGGTCGCCGTCGGCGGCGTCGGCGCGATCGCCGCCGACCGCGCCTGCGTCTACCTCTGGCTGCTGCCGATCGCAACGCCGCTGCCGCTGATGCTCGCGTGGCACGGCGGCACCGTGTACCTCGCGCTCGCGGTCGTCGTCGTCGTGTTCGCGGCGCTGCAGCTGCGTCTCGTCCTGGCGCATCACCGGCTGCTCAGCGCCACCTTGCGGGCGCAGGTCGAGAATGCGGCACTGGTCGAGCGACTCCATCGGCAGATGGAGCTGACCGCGCAGGCGAGCCGCGACAAGAGCCGGTTCCTCGCCTCGGCGAGCCACGACCTGCGCCAGCCGCTGCACGCGCTCAGCTTCTTCGGCGCGACGCTCGAGCGGCGGATGGCAGGCTCGATCGACCAGCCGCTGATCTACAACATGATGCGGTCGATCGAAGCGCTCGACAAATCGTTCGGAGCGATCCTCGACATCTCCAAGCTCGATGCCGGCGCGGTCGAGCCGCACGTCCAGTCGTTCCCGATCCGGGACCTCTTCCGGCGCCTCCAGATGAGCTTCGCCGGGCAGTCCGAGGAGGCCGGCCTGCAGCTGCGCTTTCGCCCAGGCGGCAAGGTTGTCACCAGCGACCCGCAGCTGCTCGAGCGCATCCTCGGCAATCTGGTGCAGAACGGGCTGCGCTACTGCCGGCCGGGCAGCGGCGTGCTCGTCGTCGCGCGCGGCCGGCGGGGCGGCGTCAGCATCGAGGTGTGGGACGGCGGCATCGGCATCGCCGAGGCCGAGTTGCCGAAGATCTTCGACGAGTTCTACCAGGTCGCCAATCCGCAGCGCGACCGCAGCAAGGGCCTCGGCATGGGGCTGGCGATCGTCAAGCGCCTGAGCGCGCTGCTCGGCCACGAGCTCTCGGTGCGTTCACGACCAGGCCTCGGCAGCGTGTTCCGGATCTGGGTCGCGCGCGTGCACGCCGAGCAGATGGACGAGTTCGCGGTCGCCGCCGAGACCCTGCCCGGCGCGCTCGACGAGGCCCGCACCGTGCTCCTCCTCGACGACGAGGAGGCCATCCGCACCAGCGTGGGCGAGCTGCTCGCCGAGTGGGGCTACGAAGTGATCGCCGCCTCGACGATCGCCGACGCGATCGCCGCCGCGCGCAAGCGCCATGGGGCGATCGACATCGTCGTTTCCGACCTGCGCCTGCGTAGCGGGGAAGACGGCCTGCGTGCGATCGAGCAGATCCGCCAGGCGTGCGGGTTCGATGTTCCGGCCCTGCTCGTCACCGGCGACACGGCCCCGGACCAGGTGCTTCGCGTCCACGAGAGCGGGCACATCGTGCTCTATAAGCCGGTCCAGCCCAAGGAGCTCCTGACCATCCTGAAGAAGCTCGCCTGAGCCGGCGCCCTCAGCGGCTCAGCCAATAGGCGGCGAAGCCCGGCAGGTCGTCGTGCACTGAACGCGCCAGCACCAGCTCGGCGCCGGCGTTCGGACTGCCGTTCGGCGCGCGCAGGATGAGCGCCGTGTGGACATGGGCGGGCAGCCCCCGCAGGTACGGCAGGTAGTCGTCGACGAACGCCAGCGGGTCGATCGCGGCGATCGCATCGGCCTTGGGGCTGCGCTCGCCGGGCGCGTTGCCGGTCGCGACGACCCGCTCGATCGGAAAGCCGTGGTCGCGCAGGTTCCGCAGCCGCGCCGCCTCGTGCTCGGCGTCGAGCGCCGAGACGCAGACCAGGTCGAAGCCGGCATCGTGCAGGCGGTGGCAGGCTTCGGCGGAGCCGGTGATCGCCGGCACCGAAGACCAGAACTCCTCGTCGAAGTGTCGCCGGAAGTGGGCCCGCCGCCCTTCGTCGAGCCGCTCGACGTCCCAGCGGTCCATCGGCCAGTAGGCGAGCGGGTCGCGCTCGGCGGGGGCCGCGCCGAACGCGCGCGCCCACGCCCGGGCGTAGCCGAGGTGGAAGTCGAGCAGGACGCCGTCGGCGTCGAGGGCAATGACCGGCCGGAGCATGGATGAACTGTAACGAGACGGTGCGTGGGGAGCTGTCCCGCCGAGGACGCCATGAGGACTTGAAACGCCTTCAAGGCTCCCTATAATGCTCCTGCTAGCACTCGACCGAGGTGAGTGCTAATAGCTTCAGACGCGCCAGGCCGCCGCGCCACAGGTCGCTGAACCGTCCGTTCGATCGAACCAAGGAGATCCCATGAAACTTCGTCCGTTGCACGACCGCGTGGTCGTCAAGCGCGTAGAGCAGGAAACCAAGACCGC
>DASXXO010000489.1:0-6581 GCA_036503045.1 Caldimonas sp.
TCGTTCCAGGCGATCCGCAATCCCTTGCCGCCGCCACCCGCCGACGCCTTGATCATCACCGGGTAGCCGATCTTGCGCGCGATTTCGACCGCGAGATCGGCGCTCTCGATCGCTTCGTTGTGGCCGGGAATCGTGCTGACGCCGGCCTTCGCCGCGAGCTTCTTCGACTGGATCTTGTCGCCCATCGCGGCGATCGCAGCGTGCTTCGGGCCGATGAAGACGATGCCCTCCTCCTCGACGCGGCGGGCGAACAGCTCGTTTTCCGACAGGAAGCCGTAGCCGGGATGGACGGCGTCGGCGCCGGTCTGCTTGCATGCGGCGATGATCTTGTCCATCGACAAGTACGACTCGCGACTCGGCGCCGGGCCGATCGCGACCGACTCGTCGGCGAGTTCGACATGGAGCGCGTCGCGATCGGCGTCGGAATAGACCGCGACCGTCGCGATGCCGAGGCGACGCGCGGTCTTGATGACGCGGCAGGCGATCTCGCCGCGGTTGGCGATCAGGATCTTTTTCAGCATTGGCGCGACGGGGGCGGTTGCGGGATGTCGATCGGGCACGGGGGCGGTCGGTGGCGTGCCGATAGCGGCCGCTCTCACAGCGGGATGTTCGAGTGCTTGCGCCACGGGTCGTCGAGCTTCTTGGCGCCGAGCATCGCGAGCGAGCGGCAGATGCGCTTTCTCGTCTCGTGCGGCTGAATCACGTCGTCGATGTACCCGCGTGCACTCGCGACGAACGGGTTCGCGAACTTGGCCTTGTATTCCGCCTCGCGCGCGGCGAGCTTCTCGGGGTCGCCTTTCTCGTCGCGGAAGATGATCTCGACCGCGCCCTTGGCGCCCATCACCGCGATCTCGGCGTTCGGCCAGGCGAAGTTGACGTCGCCGCGCAGGTGCTTCGAGCTCATGACGTCGTAGGCGCCGCCATAGGCCTTCCTCGTGATGACGGTGATCTTCGGCACGGTGCACTCGGCGTAGGCGAAGAGGAGCTTGGCGCCGTGCTTGATGATGCCGCCGTACTCCTGCGCGGTGCCGGGCATGAATCCGGGCACGTCGACGAAGGTGACCACCGGGATGTTGAAGGCGTCGCAGAAGCGCACGAAGCGCGCCGCCTTGATCGAGCTCCTGATGTCGAGGCAGCCGGCGAGAACGAGCGGCTGGTTGGCGACGATGCCGACCGATGTTCCGTCCATCCGTCCGAAGCCGATGACGATGTTCTTGGCGTGCTCGGGCTGCAGCTCGAAGAAGTCGCCGTCGTCGACGGTCTTCGTGATCAGCTCCTTGATGTCGTAGGGCTGGTTCGGGTGGTCGGGGACGAGCGTGTCGAGCGAGAGGTCGATCCGTTCGGCCGGGTCGTCGGTGGGCAGGCGCGGCGCCTTCTCGCGGTTGCTCTGCGGCAGGTAGTCGAAGAAGCGGCGCAGCATCGCGAGCGCGTCGACGTCGTTGTCGAACGCGAGGTCGGCGACGCCGCTCCTGGTCGTGTGCGCCAGCGCGCCGCCGAGGTCCTCTGCGGTCACCTCTTCGTGCGTCACGGTCTTCACGACCTCGGGTCCGGTGACGAACATGTACGAGGTGTCCTTGACCATGAAGATGAAGTCGGTCATCGCCGGCGAATAGACCGCGCCACCGGCGCACGGCCCCATGATCAGGCTGATCTGCGGCACGACGCCCGAAGCGACCACGTTCCTCTGGAACACCTCGGCGTAGCCGCCGAGCGAGGCGACGCCTTCCTGGATGCGCGCGCCGCCCGAGTCGTTGAGGCCGATCACCGGCGCGCCGACCTTCATCGCCTGGTCCATCACCTTGCAGATCTTCTCGGCGTGCGCCTCGGAGAGCGCGCCGCCGAAGACGGTGAAGTCCTGGCTGAAGACGAAGACGAGCCGCCCGTTGATCATCCCGTAGCCGGTGACGACGCCGTCGCCGGGCGGGCGGTTGGTCTCCATGCCGAAGTCGGTGCTGCGGTGCTCGACGAACATGTCCCATTCCTCGAACGTGTCGGCGTCGAGAAGCAGCTCGATGCGCTCGCGCGCGGTGAGCTTGCCCTTGACGTGCTGCGCGGCGATGCGCTTCTGGCCGCCGCCGAGGCGCGCCCGCGCCCGCTTCGCGTCGAGCTGCTGGATGATGTCGTGCATGCGTGGTCTTTCAGCGTCGGGTCGAGCTGGTCTCGGCCGTGGTGGGAAACGAAACGGCGGCAAACCCAATCATGATCCGCCGCCGGTGCGAACGCCATTGCGACCGAACGCGCGCAGGAGCCGGCGCGCCGCGACCGACACTGGCAGCTGCCCGGCGTCGACTGCGGCAAGCGTGTCGTCGAGCTGCGCGCGCACGTCGGGATGGATGCGGAACGCTTCGCGCAGGCCCGCATCGACGCGCTCCCACAGCCACGCCCGCGCCTGCCCGCTGCGCCGCGCGTGCAACGCGCCGCTCGTTTGCTGCGCGACGCGGAACTCGGCGGCGACGTTCCACACCGCGGCGACCTGCGCCGGGTCGAGCGCGCTCGTCATCGAAGCGCGCGGCGTCCACGCGCCGCTGTCGCGATGGGCGACGAGGCGCAGCGCCGCCGCGATCTGCGCGACCGCGCGCGTCGCCGCGCCAGGGTCGAGGTCGGACTTGTTGACGACCACGAGGTCGGCGAGCTCGATCACGCCTTTCTTGATCGCCTGCAGCTCGTCGCCGGCGTTCGGCAGCTGCAGGAGCAGGAACATGTCGGTCATGCCGGCGACCGCGGCCTCGCTCTGGCCGACCCCGACGGTCTCGACGATCACGACGTCGTAGCCGGCGGCTTCGACGACGCGGATCGCCTCGCGCGTCGCGGTCGCGACGCCGCCAAGGGTTCCGCCGCTCGGGCTCGGCCGCACGAACGCCCGCGGGTTGACCGAGAGATGCTCCATGCGCGTCTTGTCACCCAGGATCGAGCCGCCCGAGACGCTCGAGCTCGGGTCGACCGCGAGCACCGCGACGCGCTGGCCGGCGCCGATCAGCTGCAGGCCGAGCGTCTCGATGAAGGTCGACTTGCCGACGCCAGGAACGCCCGAGACGCCGATCCGGAACGCGTCGCGCGCAGGTGCGGGCAGTGCGGTGAGGAAAGCGTCGGCGCGCTCACGGTGGTCGGCGCGGCTCGACTCGAGCAGCGTGATCGCCTTCGCCACCGCGCGCCGCTGCGCCTCGCCGGGCGCGGCGAGCACCTTGTCGAGAAGAGCCTGGTCCTCCGGCGGCAGCATCGCGGCGCGCGGCGTTCAGGCCTGGGCCGCGGCGAGCGAGCGCTTGATCTGCTCGAGCACGTCCTTGGCGCTCGCCGGGATCGGCGTGCCCGGCCCGTAGATGCCTTTGACGCCGGCGTCGTAGAGAAACTCGTAGTCGCCGCGCGGGATCACGCCGCCGACGAAGACGACGATCTCGTCCGCGCCTTGCGCCTTCAACGCCGCGATCACCGCCGGCACCAGCGTCTTGTGGCCCGCGGCGAGCGTCGAGACGCCGATCGCATGGACGTCGTTCTCGATCGCCTGGCGCGCGCACTCCTCGGCAGTCTGGAACAGCGGGCCGATGTCGACATCGAAGCCGAGATCGGCGAACGCGCTCGCGACGACCTTGGCGCCGCGGTCGTGGCCGTCCTGGCCGAGCTTGGCGATCATCACGCGCGGCCGGCGTCCCTCGGCGGCCGCGAACGCCGCGATCTCGCCCTTCAGCTGGTCCCAGCCTTGGGCGTTGTCGTAGGCGGCGGCGTAGACGCCCGAGACCTTCTGCGTGTCGGCACGGTGCCGCCCCCAAGCATGCTCGAGCGCGTCGCTCACCTCGCCCACCGTCGCGCGCACGCGCACGGCGCGGATCGCGAGGTCGAGCAGGTTGCCGTCGCCGCTTTCGGCGCACGCGCTCAGCGCCGCGAGCGCGGCATCGACCGCCTTCTGGTCGCGCTTTGCACGCACTGCGCGCAGGCGCGCGATCTGGCTCTCGCGCACCGCGTGGTTATCGATGTCGAGCGTATCGATCGCCTCCTCGGTGCCGAGCCGGTACTTGTTGACGCCGACGATCACGTCCTCGCCGGAGTCGATGCGCGCCTGCTTCTCGGCCGCGCTCGCCTCGATCTTCAGCTTGGCCCAGCCGCTCTGGACCGCCTTGGTCATGCCGCCCATCGCCTCGATCTCGGCGATGATCTTCCACGCCGCGTCGGCCATCTGCTGGGTCAGCGCCTCCATCGCGTAGCTGCCGGCCCAGGGGTCGACGATCGAGGTGATGTGGGTCTCCTCCTGGATCACGAGCTGCGTGTTCCTCGCGATCCGGGCGCTGAACTCGCTCGGCAGTGCGATCGCCTCGTCGAGCGCGTTGGTGTGCAGGCTCTGCGTGCCGCCGAAGACGGCGGCCATCGCCTCGATCGTCGTGCGGACGACGTTGTTGTACGGATCCTGCGCGGTGAGCGTCCAGCCCGAGGTCTGGCAGTGCGTGCGCAGCATCGAGCTGCGCGCTTCCTTGGGCGCGAACTCCTGCATGATCTTGTGCCAGAGGCCACGCGCCGCGCGCATCTTGGCGATCTCGAGATAGAAGTTCATGCCGATCGCCCAGAAGAAGCTGAGCCGGCCGGCGAAGGCGTCGACATCGAGGCCGCGCGCGATCGCGGTGCGCACGTATTCGCGGCCGTCGGCGAGCGTCAGCGCCAGCTCGAGGGTCTGGTTCGCTCCCGCTTCCTGGATGTGGTAGCCCGAGATCGAGATCGAGTTGAACTTCGGCATGTGCGAAGCCGTGTAGGCGATGATGTCGCCCACGATCCGCATGCTCGGTCCCGGCGGGTAGATGTAGGTGTTCCGCACCATGAACTCTTTCAGGATGTCGTTCTGGATCGTTCCTGAAAGCTTGTCCTGCGCGACGCCCTGCTCCTCGGCGGCGACGATGTAGCCGGCGAGCACCGGCAGGACGGCGCCGTTCATCGTCATCGAGACGCTGACCTTGTCGAGCGGAATGGCGTCGAACAGGATCTTCATGTCCTCGACCGAGTCGATCGCGACGCCGGCCTTGCCGACGTCGCCGACAACGCGCGGATGGTCGCTGTCGTAGCCGCGGTGGGTCGCGAGGTCGAAGGCGACGCTGATGCCCTGGCCGCCGCCGTCGAGCGCCTTGCGGTAGAAGTCGTTCGACGCCTCGGCGGTCGAGAAGCCCGCGTATTGACGGATCGTCCACGGCCGCACCGTGTACATCGTTGCCTGCGGGCCGCGCACGTAGGGCGCAAAGCCCGGCAGCGTGTTGGTCGCGGGAAGGCTGCGCAGGTCGGCCGCGGTGTAGAGCGGCTTGACGACGATGCCGTCCGGCGTGTGCCAGGCGAGCGCGTCGAGGTTGCCGCCCGGCGCTTGGCGCGCGGCGGCGGCACGCCATGCGGCGAGCGCTTCGGGGTCTTCGGCGGAGGGAGGCTTCACGGCGGTGTAAGGGAAGTCGGATGACGATTATCGCGGCCGGCGGCAGCGACAATCGCCGCCATGCCGCGCCCCGCCGTCACACTCGTCGCCGCCGTCGCCCGCGACGGCGGGATCGCCTACCGCGGCGAGCTGCTCGTCCGCTTGCCCGAGGACCTGCGCCGCTTCAAGCGGATCACCCTCGGCGCGCCGATCGTCATGGGGCGAAAGACCTTCGAGTCGATCGGCAAGGCGCTTCCCGGCCGGCAAAACCTCGTGCTCAGCCGCGATGCGAGCCTGCGCCTGGCAGGCGCGGAGCGGGTCGGCTCGCTCGAGGCGGCGCTCGCGCGCGCCGGCGACGCGCCGCTCGTCCACGTCATCGGCGGCGCCGAGATCTACGCGCTCGCGCTGCCGCTCGCCGACGAGCTCGAGCTCACCGAGATCGACGCCGTCTTTCCCGCCGACACGTTCTTCCCGCCGTGGGACCGCAGCCGGTTCGCCTTGACCGCGCACGAACCGCACGCGCGCGAAGACGGTCTGCGTTACGCATTTGCCACCTACAAAAGACTTTCCTAGGGAGAAGATCCAGATGTCAGAGGACGAATTCCACATTCACGGGCCGCACGACCACGCCCTCGAGCACGAGGCCGAGGCCGAACCGCACGGCATGGCCGGCAGGCTCGCGGTCGCGACGGCGATCATCGCGACGGTCGGCGCGATCTTTTCCTACATGGGCGGCCTGACGCAGGCCAACGCGGGCCTCTACAAGAACGAGTCGGCGATCAGTAAGACCGAAGCGTCGAACCAGTGGAACTACTACCAGGCCAAGAGCAGCAAGCAGAATCTGGCCGAGCTCGCGATCGAGCTGGCGCCCGAGCCGCGGCGCGCCTTCTACGCCGACGAGGTCAAGCGCTACAAGGGCGAAAAGGAAGCGATCAAGAAGGACGCCGAGAAGTTCGAGGCCGAGTCGGCCGAATGGAGCAAGCGGAGCGACGAGGAGATCCACCAGCATCACCGCTGGGCGCAAGCGACGACGGCGCTGCAGATCTCGATCGCGATCGCGGCGATCGCGCTGCTCACCAGGAGCCATCGGCTTCAGCTCGTCGTCTATGCCTTGAGCGCGCTCGGAGCCGCGGTCGGCGTGCTCGCCTGGCTGCACATCTGAGGACGCTCCGCGCCAGGGCGCGCCGCGCACCGGGCTCAATCG
>DASXXO010000490.1:0-6906 GCA_036503045.1 Caldimonas sp.
CTTGACCGACGCGACCCGCGCCAGCGTCAGCTCGATCGTCTTCGGATGCAGCCGCTCGCAGTGCGCGAGCCACTCGGCGAGGGTCACGCGGGCCTGGGCGGTCGCGCGCGGTCGAACCTCACGCGACCGCGTCGGAGGCGAGCCGCTGCAGCATCGCGAGCTGGCGCGCAATCGTCGGCCGCAGTTCGCGCCGGTCGACGATCATGTCGATGGCGCCGGTCTGGAGCAGGAACTCGGCGCGCTGGAAGCCTTCCGGCAGCTTCTCGCGCACGGTGTTCTCGATCACGCGCGGGCCCGCGAAGCCGATCAGCGCCTTCGGCTCGGCGATGACGACGTCGCCGAGGAACGCGAAGCTCGCCGAGACGCCGCCCATCGTCGGGTCGGCAAGCACGCTGACGTAGGGCAGGCGCGCCTGCGCGAGGTGGGTCAGCGCGGCGTTGGTCTTGGCCATCTGCATCAGGCTGAGCAAGCCCTCCTGCATGCGCGCGCCGCCGGTCGCGGCGAAGCTCACGAAGGGCGTCTTCTGCTCGATCGCGCTCTGCACGCCGCGCACGAACCGCTCGCCGACGACCGATCCCATCGAGCCGCCCATGAAGTCGAATTCGAAGCAGGCGACGACCAGCGGCACGCTGTGCACCGAGCCGCCCATGACGATCAGCGCGTCGGTCTCGCCGGTCTGCTCCAGCGCGTCTTTCAGGCGCTCGGGGTATTTGCGGCTGTCCTTGAACTTGAGCGCGTCGACCGGCAGGACTTCCTGGCCGATCTCGTAGCGCCCTTCCGGGTCGAGGAACGCATCGAGGCGCGCGCGCGCGTCGATCCGGTGGTGGTGCGCGCATTTCGGACAGACATTGATGTTCTTCTCGAGATCGGTCTTGTAGAGCACCGTCTCGCACGCCGGGCACTTGACCCACACGCCCTCGGGCACCGTGCGGCGCTCGCTCGGGTCGGTCGGCTGGATCTTCGGCGGCAGGAGCTTTTCGAGCCAGCTCATCGCGGGACTCCTTGTCTGGTGCTCTCTCCCGCTCGCGCGAGAGAGGCGGGGGGTGCATCGAGCGCCGCCCGGATGCCGGCAACGAACTCGCTGGCGATGCGCGGCGCCTCGTCACGGCCGGCGCTCTCGAGCAGCTGGACGAGCGCGCTGCCGATGATGACCGCATCGGCGACGTCGGCGACCGCGCGAGCGGTGCGCGCGTCGCGGATGCCGAAGCCGACGCCGACCGGCAGCTTCACGTGCGCCTTGATTCTCGGGATCATCTGCTGGACCGCGCCGATGTCGAAGTGGCCGGCACCGGTCACGCCTTTCAGCGAGACATGGTAAACGTATCCGCGTCCAGCCTTCGCGACCGCGGCGATGCGCGCGTCGCTCGAGGTCGGCGCGACGAGGAAGATCGGATCGATGCATGCGTCGCGCAGCAGCTGCGCGAACTCGGCGCACTCTTCGGGCGGATAGTCGACCACGAGCACGCCGTCGACACCCGCTTCGCGCGCGTCGGCGACGAAGCGAGCGACGCCGTAGCGCTCGATCGGATTGGCGTAGCCCATGAGGACGACCGGCGTGGCGCGGTCGCGCGCACGGAACTCGCGCACCATCGTGAGCACCTTCGCCAGGCCGACGCCGCGCGCCAGTGCCCGCTCGCTCGCCTTCTGGGTCACCGGCCCGTCGGCCATCGGGTCGCTGAACGGGATGCCGAGCTCGATCAGGTCCGCGCCGCCTTCGACCAGGGCGTGCATGACCGCGGGCGTCGTGTCGGCGTGCGGATCGCCGGCGGTGATGTAGGGGATCAGCGCCTTTTTGCCGGTCGCCGCGAGCGCGTCGAACACGGAACCGATCCGGCTCATCGGTTCGCCCTCGCGTCGAGCGCGGCGACGGTCGCGATGTCCTTGTCGCCACGGCCGGAGAGGTTGACGAGCAGGTGGCGGTCGCTCGCCAGCGTCGGTGCGAGCTTCATCGCGTAGGCGACGGCGTGGCTCGATTCGAGCGCCGGGATGATGCCTTCGCTCAGGCAGAGCCGATGGAACGCGGCGAGCGCCTCGTCGTCGGTGACGCTCACGTATTCGGCGCGGCCGAGGTCGTGCAGGTAGGCGTGCTCGGGGCCGACGCCGGGGTAGTCGAGGCCGGCCGAGATCGAGTGCGTCTCGATGATCTGGCCGTCGTCGTCCTGCAGCAGATAGGTGCGGTTGCCGTGCAGGACGCCGGGGCTGCCGGCGCTGATCGATGCAGCGTGGCGGCCGGTCGCCAGTCCCAGGCCCGCCGCCTCGACGCCGATCAGCCGCGTCCGCTCGTGCTCGATGTAGGGATAGAAGATCCCCATCGCGTTGCTGCCGCCGCCGACGCAGGCGATCACCGCGTCGGGCTGGCGGCCGATCATCTCGGGCATCTGCACCAGGCACTCGGTGCCGATCACGCTCTGGAAGTCGCGCACCAAGGTCGGGTACGGGTGCGGGCCGGCCACGGTGCCGATGATGTAGAAGGTGTTCTCGACGTTGGTCACCCAGTCGCGCAGCGCCTCGTTGAGCGCGTCCTTGAGCGTCCTCGAGCCGCTTTCGACCGGAACGACCGAGGCGCCGAGCAGGTTCATGCGGTAGACGTTCTGGGCCTGGCGCTTGACGTCCTCGCTGCCCATGTAGACGACGCACTCGAGCCCGTAGCGGGCGCAGATCGTCGCCGTCGCGACGCCGTGCTGGCCGGCGCCGGTCTCGGCGATGACGCGGGGCTTGCCCATCCGCCGGGCGAGCATCGCCTGGCCGATCGTGTTGTTGATCTTGTGCGCGCCAGTGTGGTTGAGGTCTTCGCGCTTCAGGTAGATCTGCGCGCCGCCGAGCTCGCGCGACAGGCGCGCCGCGTGGTAGACCGGGCTCGGCCGGCCGACGTAGTGGGCGAGCTCGGAGCGGAACTCGGCGTCGAACGCGGGGTCGCGCCGCGCTTGCTCGTAGCACGCCTTGAGCTCGTCGAGCGCATGGACGAGCGTCTCGGCGACGAAGCTGCCGCCGTAAGGACCGAAATGCCCGCGCGCGTCGGGCTGCTGATAGGGAGTCATCGGATCCGGATTCAGGCAATCGATGCGGCGATCCGGGAATCGGCTTCGCGCACCGCGTCGCAGAAGCGCCGGATCGCGGCAGCGTCCTTCACGCCGCGCGACGATTCGACGCCCGAGGAGACGTCAACGGCCCAGGGCCGCAGCTGCTGGATTCCGGCGCCGACGTTTGCGGCATGCAACCCACCAGACAAAACGAGCCGATGCCTGTTTTCTTCCGCGAAGCCGGCCGGAACGAGGGACCAATCGAATGCCTTTCCACCGCCGCCGAAGCCCTCGACGTGGGCATCGAGCAGAAGGCCTTGTGCCTTGCCGAAGCGGCGTGCGAAGTCTAGCAAATCGAGCTCCGGCGTCATGCGCGCCGCGCGCAGGTAGGCACGCGCGTAGGCGTCGCACTCGGCGGCCGTCTCGTCGCCGTGGAACTGAATGACGAGCGCCGGCACGGCAGCGAGCGCCGCCTCGACATCGGTGCGCGCGGCGTTGACGAACAGCCCGACCGGCGTGACGTAGGGCGGCAGCACGCGCGCGAGCGCGGCGGCGCGCTCCGCGGTGACGTTGCGCGGGCTCGGCGGATGGAAGACGAAGCCGATCGCGTCCGCGCCGGCCTCGACGGCAGCCTCGATGTCCGCTTCGCGCGAGACGCCGCAGATCTTGATCCGCGTCCGCTGGTTCACGGCCGGACACCGCCTTCGGCGCGCATCGCCTCAGGGCAGCCAGTCGATCGCCGCCGTTCGATCGGGAATCGCATGGACGGCATCGTAGTACGGCCCCAGGAAATAGAGCCCGGCGGCGGCGAAGGTCGCGGCGGCGAGCGCCCGGTCGCGCTGCGCGAGCACGCCGCCAAGCCACTCCGGCGAGCGCGCGCCGCTGCCGACCGCGACGAGCGAGCCGACGATGTTCCTGATCATGTGGTGCAGAAACGCGTCGGCGTCGAAGTCGAAGCGCCAGTAGGCGCCACGCCGTTCGATCGCGAGCGCGCGCAGCGTCTTCACCGGAGACAGGGCCTGGCACTCGGAGGAACGGAACGCGCTGAAGTCGTGCGTCCCGAGGATCACCCCCGCGGCGCGCCGCATCGCATCGCCGTCGAGCGCGCGAAAGGTCCATCCCGCCAGCCCGCTCTCGAGCGCAGGTCGCACGGGCGCTTCGAGGAGCAGGTAGGCGTAGCGCCTGCCGAGCGCGCTCGCCCGCGCGTGGAAGGTCGCGGGAACGAAGCGGCACCACTGGACCGCGATGTCGGCCGGCAGGTAGCGGTTCGTCCCGCGCACCCAGCCGTCGGCGGCGCGAACCACCTCGGTGTCGAAGTGGACGACCTGGTTGAGCGCGTGCACACCGGCGTCGGTGCGTCCGGCGCAGAGCGCGGCGACGGCAGAGTCGGCGAATGCGCTGAGCGCGTCCTCGACGCGATCCTGCACCGTGCGACCGCTCGGCTGGCTCTGCCAGCCGCTGTAGGCACTGCCGCGGTAAGCGATCCCGAGGGCGACTCTCACGAGGATCGGGCGCGGCGCCGGCCGGCGCGCGCGCCCGGCGCGTCTCAGGTGATCCTGTCGAGCATGCCCTGCGCCTTGGTCTTCGTGGCGCCGCTCGCGGTGGCGAGCACTTCGCGCAGCAGATCGCGCGCTCCGTCCTTGTCGCCGATGCGCTGGAACTCCTCGGCGAGCTCGAGCTTGCGCGAGATCGGATCGCCATCGCCCGGGAGATGACCCGGCGAAGTGTGCAACTCGTCCGGCACGGCGAGCGGCTGGTCGAGGTCGAGCGAGATGCCCGAGAGATCGAACGGCAGCGGCTCGTCACGACCGCCGCTCGGCGCTTGCGCCTCGTTGGCGACCAGGGGCATCTTCACCGTCGGGTTGAAGCCCGCGGGAGCGGCGGCGGGCCGCGGCGGGATCGACTCGGTGACGTCGAGCGCGGCGGGCCGCGACGGCGTGCCGATATCCGGGTTGTCGAGATCCAGGTCGATGTTGTCGAAGGCGCTGTCGCGGGGCGCCGGGTTGGTCATCGTCGCGCCGAAATTCGACCCCGATACCGGCATGATCGACTGCGGCAAGGTGCTCGCGCCGAGCGGCTCGCCCATCTCTGCGCCCTCGAGCGCCCGTTCCGGGGTTCCGCCGACGCGGTACATCGAATTGTCGGGATCGATCTGCGCGCCGAGCTCCTGCGCCTTGGCCCAGTCCTCGCCCTCGCCGCGCGTGAGGGCGAAGAGCTGCGTTGCGAGCAGCTCGAAGCCCTTGATGTCGCGCCGCTTGGCGTAGACCTCGAGCAGCTTGGTGCGGATCGCGAGGCGCTCGGGATTGCTGCGCATCGCCTCCTTGAGGATTTCCTCGGCCTGCAGGTCGCGGCCGTAGGCGAGGTAGACGTCCGCCTCGGCGACCGGGTCGACGTCGCCGATCGCGTCGAGCTGCGACAGCGAGTAGGTCATCGACGACGAGCTGCCCGCGGCGTCGCGGGTGTCGATGCGCTGGCCGCCGCTCGCGCCGAAGAACGAGTCGGGCTGCAGCCGGCTCTCGAGGAACGAGGTCTCGCCGCTGTCCTTCTTCGAGCGCTGCGTGTAGCGGTACCCACCGTAGCCGAGCAGCAGCACGGCGAACGCACCGAGACCGAGATAGAGCGGGTTGCCGCTGGTGATCGAATCGATGAAGCTCGGCTCCGGCGGCTTGAGCGCCGGACGCGGCTTGGGCTTGGGCGGCGGCGTCGCGCCGGCGCCGCTTGCGCTGGCGACGACCGCCGTGGCGCCGAGCGCCGCCGACGCGCTCGCCGCGGGAGTCGATGCGGCAGCGATCACCGGCGCGAGGCCCGGCGCAGAAGCCATCGGAGGCGCCGTCGCGACGCCGGTCGGGGCCGGCGCGGCGCTGCCCGTCGCTCCCGGAGTGGTCGTGGGCGTCGGTGTCGGCGCGGGAGTCGGCGTCAGCGTCGGCGTCGCCACCGGCGTGACGACGGCGACCGGCGCGACCGCCGGCGGCGCCGTGGCGGACATGGGAGCCGTCGGCGTTGTCGTGGCGCCGGCTTTCGTCGCGGGCGCTGCCTGCGACGCTCCCTGAATGCGCTTCAGGTCGCTCAGGTTCCGGTTCAATTCGGCAACGCGCTGAGCCTCGAGCTCGCGCTGCCGCTCGGTGGAGAGCCGATCCTCGGCGCTGCCGGCGGCGGACGGAGGCGTCGCGCCGCCCTTGCTCAACTTCAGCTTGTCGGGACTGGTTTCGGTCGTCTGCTTCTTGTCATCGACAGACGCAGTGACCTTGCCGCCGCTGCGGCGGCGGTTCGGCTCGGCCTCGGGCGCCTCGCCAAGGGTCGCGGCAGCGAGACGCTGGCGATAGGCGCCGAAGTCGGCGCTCTGCGCGACGATGGTCTGCCGCGCCTCGGCCGGCGGCACCTCTTGCGCACTTTCCGTCGACGGCACCGACAGGACGACGCCGGCCTTCAGCCGGTTCATGTTCTTGCCGCTGAACGCGCTCGGGTTGGCGCGGAACAGCGAGACGAGCATCTGGTCGAGCGAGACGCCGGGGCGCTGCGTGCGCACGGCGAGCTTGGAGAGCGTGTCGCCCGAGTGGACCTGGATCTCGTCCTCCGAGACGTTGCTGCCGGCAGCCGCAGTGGTCGTCGCCGGGGTCCGCGACGCGGGGGCTGATGCGGAGGAGGCTTCGGCGGCGGCGGCCTTCGCCGCGGCGCGGCGCTCGCGCTCCTCGGCGCGCGCCGCTTCGCGCTTTTCGCGCGCCGACAACGGCTTGGTCGTCGCCTCGAGCGGCGTCGGCGCGGCTGGCGCAGCAGACATCACGGGCGAGGTCGAAGCGTCGGGCTGCGGCTGCGCACCGGCGCGGATCGTCGCCGGCGGATCGAAGAGCAGCGTGTATTCGCGCACCAGGCGGCCGGTCGCCCACGA
>DASXXO010000491.1:0-12877 GCA_036503045.1 Caldimonas sp.
GCCGACGCTGTAGAACGCGGCCATCATCAGCATGACGAGCAGCTGGCCGCGCAGGTACTGGCCGAGCACGGTGTCGCAGTCGCTGGTGAACGATGCAACGCGGTCGCGCAGACGCGGCGGCACGAGCGCGATCACGCGTAGCACGTAGAACGGCCAGTCGATGAGCAGGAAAAAGAGAACGACCGGAATGAGGATCAGGTAGCCGACGACAGTGGCGACGATGCTGCCGCCGATGCGCGCCGACGCGAGCGCGGCGGCAAGCCCGTTGCTCCAGTTGGCATCGAGGTACTTGATGAGGATCGCGCGCAGGTTGGACCCGTCGAGGGTGACGTCGACGCCCATCTGCTTCAGCCACGGCGTGACGCTCTGGTTGGCGCGCTCGACCAGGACCGGCAGCTGGTCGTTGAGAAGCGGCAGCTCCTTCGACAGGATCGGCACGATCAGCAGCATGAGGGCGGCGAGCGCGGCGATCGCGCCGATCTCGACGAGCACCACCGCCAACACCCTGGGCACGCGCCGCGCCGCCAGCTGCTCGACGAGCGGGTGCAGCGCGTAGGCGAGCACGGCGCCGATCATGAACGGCGTCAGCACCGGACCGAGCAGCCAGACGAAGGCGACCGCCGCGGCGGCGAGCGCTGCCCAGTTGATGGTGCGCCGCTGCGCCGCGTTCAGGGGCATCGCGGTGTGCGGGAGACAGTGACGCGGATGTCGGTCAATGCAGGCGCGACGGATCGCCGGGGCCGAGCTCGAGAAGACGCTCGTGGATCGCCGAGCGGTCACCGGCGTGGGGCACGTGCTCGAGATAAGTCGACAGGTCGGCGACCGCCGACTTCACCGCGCCGAGCTGGGCCGCGGCCAGGCCTCGGTCACGCCGCTCCTCCCACGCTTCGGGCAGGAGGATAACGAGCCGCTGCAGCACCGCGTGCAGCCGTACCCAGTCGTCGGCGCTGCGGTGGATCTCCTTCAGGTTGCGCAGCATGCGGGCGATGATCTCGCGCGGCGTCGCCGGCTGCAGGAAGAGCGCGAGCGGCAGCGACGACGACCCCGGCAGGCTTTGGCGGCGCCGGTACGGGACGAGCAACGCCTCGAGCGCCTCGCGCGACATCGACTGCCCGGTGAACGGGTCGATCACGACCTCGCCTTGCGGCATGCGCAACTTGACCAGGAAATGGCCCGGGAACGAGACGCCGCTCGCGTGCAGGCCGGCCTGGCCGGCGATCTCGGCGTAGAGCGCCGCGAGCGTGATCGGGATGCCGCGCCGCGTCTGCAGCACGCAATGGAGGTAGCTGTTCTTCGCGTCGTAGTAGTCGTTGACGTTGCCCGCGAAGCCGAGCTCCTGGAAGAAGAAGCGATTCAGCAGGCGCAGCCGCTGCAGCGGCGCGGCGTCGGCGGCGATGCGCGCCTTCAGGCGCGCGGCGAGCGCATCGATCTCGCCGAGGACGGCCTGGCAATCGAGCGCGGGATAGTCGTCGTGCGCGATCGCCGTCGCCGCCTCGATCACCGACAAGCTCGCGTCGTCGGCAACGAGCGAGGCGAAGTACTCGAGCGCGGTCGGTGCGTGCAGGAGCAGGGAGCCGGTCATCGGATAAGTTTAGAGCCTCGCCGCCGGCGGCGCCGCGATGGGCTCACGCGCGGCGCGAGAAATCGCGCGGCCGGAGCCCCGCGGCGGCGAGGACGCCGAAGTAGGCGAGCCCGGCCGCACCGAGCGATGCCGCGAGCCAAGCGATCCGGCGTCCCTCGTGGCCGACCATGCCGAGCCAGTCGATGTTGATGCCGGCGAGCGCGAGGATGGCGCTCAGCGCGAGCGTCGCGAACACGACCTTGAGGAAGAAGCGCCCCCAGCCCGGCGCCGGCTGATACCAGCCGCCACGCTTCAGGCCGAGGAACAGCCACCCGGCGTTGATCGTCGCGCCGAGGCTCACCGACAGCGCCAGCCCGGCGGGCCCGAAGAGCGGAACGAAGATCGCGTTCATCGCCTGCGTCAAGGCGAGGACGATGACCGCGATCGTCACCGGCGTGCGGATGTCCTGACGCGCGTAGAAGCCGGGCGCGAGGATCTTGACGCCGATCAGGCCGAGCAGGCCGACCCCGTAGCCGCGCAGCGCGAATGCCGTCTTGGCGGCGGCGAGCGCGTCGAACCGGCCGCGCTGAAAGAGGGTCGCGACGAGCGCCTCGGGAAAGACAACCAGCGCGGCGGCGCACGGCAGCGCGAGGACGAGCGCGAGGCGCAGCCCCCAGTCGAGCATTCCCGAGTACGTGGCCGCGTCGGCGCGTGCCTGCGCGGCCGAGAGTTGCGGGATTAGCACCGCGCCGAGAGCGACGCCGAGCAGAGCTGTCGGAAACTCCATCAGCCGGTCGGCGTAGAACAGCCACGAGACCGCGCCGACGCCCTGGTGCGATGCGATCTGCGTGTTGATGAGGATCGACAGCTGCGCGACCGAGACTCCGATCAGCGCCGGCGCCATCTGGCGCAGGATGGTCCGCACGCCCGGGTGGCCCCAGGCGTCGGTGAACGCGCCGACGCCGAATGCGACGCGCGGCAGGATGCCGACCCGCAAGAGCGCCGGCACCTGGGCGGCAAGTTGGAGCACGCCGCCGATCATCACCCCCGCCGAAAGCGCGTAGACGGGCTCGATCCCGGCACGCGCGAACAGCGGGACGAGCAGCCAGACAGAGCCGATCATCCCGACGTTGAGCAGCACCGGCGTCGCCGCCGGGACCGCGAAGCGCCTCCAGGTATTGAGGATGCCGGCCGAGAACGACACCAGTGAGATGAAGCCGATGTACGGGAACATCACCCGAGTCATCACGACGGCCTGGTCGAACCGCTCGAGCCCCGACGCCATCAGCCAGACGACCACCGGCGCGGCGACCACACCGATGATGCAGGTGACGACGAGCGCCGCGAAGAGCACGGTGGCGACAGCGTCGGCGAGGCGCTGCGTCGCCGCGTCGCCTTCGGCGGCGCGGGTGCGGGCGAGCGTCGGCACGAAGGCCTGCGAGAAGGCACCCTCGGCGAAGAGGCGCCTCAGCAGGTTCGGGATCCGGAACGCGACGTTGAAAGCGTCGAACGATGCACCGGCACCGAACACCGACGAGACGACGACGTCGCGCGCCAGCCCGGTGATGCGCGAGGCGAGCGTGAAGAGCGAGATCGTCGACGCCGCGCGGAGCAGGTTCATGGGTTGGCAGGCCTGGGGGGATCTCGTCGCGAGGCCGCCGATGCTATACTTGCGGTCTTTGCCGGCGCTCTCTCAGCGTCCCCCTTTTCAGCGCACGACCGTACATGGCCACTGCCACCAAAACCAAAAAGAAGACCGTCCGCATCGCCTCGGGCCTCAAGCGCACCCGCCAGGACGTCAAGCTCAAGGCCGCCAACACGGCGCTTCGCTCGCGCTTTCGCACCGTCATCAAGAACGTCCAGAAGGCGGTCGACGCCGGAGACAAGGCCCAGGCGGTCGAGCTCTTCAAGACCGCGCAGCCGGTGATCGATTCGATCGCCGACAAGAAGCTCTTCCACAAGAACAAGGCAGCCCGCCACAAGAGCCGCCTCGCCGCCAAGGTCAAGGCGCTCGCGACTGTCTGAGCATCGCCTGACCGATCGAGGGCCCGCAGTGCGGGCCCTTTTCATTCGTCCTCCAGCTTCGGATCCTCGATCACCACAAGGCTGTTGTCGCGCGCGAAGTTCATGACGAAGTCCCACGCCATCAGCTCCAGATCGCGCAGCCGCGCATCCACCATCACGCCCTTGACGCCGCCGAGGTAGCGCGGCTCGCAGAACGGCGAGTAGCCGATGAACGACGCCGCGCCGCTCGGCGAGCCTTCGGGCCGGAACGGCGAGAGCGCACCGGCCAGCCGCTCGGCCCAGTCGCTCGGGCGAAAGGTCTTGCCGTCGGTGGTCAGGCCCTCGATGAAGACGTGTTTCGGCTCGGCCACGCGCGCTGCAGATGTCGGAGCGCAGATTGTCGCCGCCCACGCCGCTCGCGTGCTGCATTGCAGCAACTTTCGCACGTACGCAATGACGCGCCTTTAGAATCCGCCCTCTCCCGAACCCGCGGAGCCGCCCCGATGAACGCGCCCGAGAGGATTTCCGCCGCCGCGACGACGACCGGCGCCGCCGGTGCCGAGCCGCACGTCATGCCGACCTATGGCAGGCTGCCGATTGCGCTCTCGCACGGCCGAGGCTGCTGGGTCTGGGACACCGAAGGCAGGAAGTACCTCGACGCGCTCGCCGGCATCGCCGTCAACACGCTCGGCCATGCGCATCCCAGGCTCGTCGCGGCGCTCCAGGACCAGGTCGCCAGGCTCATCCACAGCTCGAACTACTACCTCGTGCCGCTGCAGGAAGAGCTCGCGTCCAGGCTGTGCGAGCTGTCGGGCCTGTCCAACGCCTTCTTCTGCAACTCGGGCCTCGAAGCGAACGAGGCGGCGCTCAAGGTGGCGCGCAAGTACGGCCACGACCGCGGCATCGAGCGACCGGAGATCGTCGTCTACGAAGCCGCGTTCCACGGCCGCTCGCTCGCCACGCTCTCGGCGACCGGCAACGCCAAGCTCCAGGCGGGCTTCGGCCCGCTGGTCGAAGGGTTCGTGCGCGTTCCGCTCAACGACGTCGCGGCGCTCGAGCAGGTCGCGCGCACGAACCAGAACGTGGTCGCGGTCTTTCTCGAGGTGATCCAGGGCGAGGGCGGGATCCGGCCGACGACGATCGAGTACCTGCGCGAGGCGCGCCGGATCTGCGACGAGCGCGGCTGGCTGCTGATGCTCGACGAGGTCCAGTGCGGCATGGGCCGCACCGGCAAGTGGTTCGCGCACCAGTGGGCCGGCATCCGGCCCGATGTCATGCCGGTCGCCAAGGGCCTCGGCTCGGGAGTGCCGATCGGCGCGCTGGTCTGCGGGCCGCGCGCCGCCGGCGTGTTCAGCGTCGGCAACCACGGCACGACCTTCGGCGGCAATCCCCTCGCGATGCGCGCCGGCGTCGAGACCCTGCGCATCGTCGAGGCGGAAGGCCTGCTCGCCAACGCCGCCGAGGTCGGCGCCTTCCTGAAGGCCGAGCTCGAGCGCGGCCTTCAGGGCATCTCCGGCGTCGTCGAGGTGCGTGGCCAGGGACTGATGCTCGGCATCGAGCTCGACCGCCCGTGCGCGCCGCTCCTCGGCCGCGCCGCGGACGCCGGACTCATGATCAGCGTCACCGCCGAGCGGGTCGTGCGCCTGCTTCCGGCGCTGATCCTCCGTCGCGACGAGGCGGCGCAGATCGCCGCCATCCTCTGCCCCCTGATCAAGGACTTCCTGCGCGAGCCCGCATGACTCCGCGCACACCGGCATGAAGCCCGGCATGAGCCTCGGCAAGCACTACCTCGAGTTCAGCAACTTCCGGGCCGAGGAATACGCCTACCTGTTCGAGCGCGCGCGCGAGATCAAGAAGCGCTTCAAGAACTACGAGAAGTACACGCCGCTGGTCGACCGCACGCTGGCGATGATCTTCGAGAAGGCGTCGACCCGGACGCGCGTCAGCTTCGAGGCCGGCATGTATCAGCTCGGCGGCTCGGTGGTGAACCTGACCACGACCGACAGCCAGCTCGGCCGCGCCGAGCCGGTCGAGGACACGGCGCGCGTGATCAGCCGGATGGTCGACCTCGTGATGATCCGCACCTTCGAGCAGTCCAAGCTCGAGGCGTTCGCGGCGAACTCGCGCGTGCCGGTGATCAACGGCCTCACCAACGAATACCACCCCTGCCAGATCCTCGCCGATGTCTTCACCTGCATCGAGCGGCGCGGCAGCATGGACGGCAAGATCGTCGCCTGGGTCGGCGACGGCAACAACATGGCGGCGACCTGGCTGCAGGCGGCCGACATCCTCGGTTTCACGCTGCACGTGAGCACGCCGAACGGCTACGAGGTCGATGCCGCTGCGGCAGGCGTCAAGCGCGTCGACTGCTTCCGCGTCTTCCGTGATCCGCTCGACGCGTGCCGCAACGCCGACGTCGTCACCACCGACGTCTGGACGAGCATGGGCTACGAGGCCGAGAACGCCGAGCGGATGAAGGCGTTCGCCGACTGGCGCGTCGACGCCGAGATGATGGCCGCCGCGCGGCCCGACGCGCTCTTCATGCATTGCCTGCCCGCGCATCGCGGCGAGGAGGTCGCCGCCGAGGTGATCGACGGGCCGCAGTCGGTCGTCTGGGACGAGGCCGAGAACCGCATGCACGTGCAGAAGGCGCTGATGGAGTACCTGCTGCTCGGGCGCATCGGCTGAGCGCGGCGGGCCGCGATCAAGAGCGCTCCGCGAGCACTTCGTCCGGCCGCTGGCGGGCGACGCTGGCGGTCGCCATCGCGACGCCGCAGCAGGCGACCGCCATGCCGATCCAGACGATCGATGTCGGCGCGCGGCCGAAGACGGCCCATTCGACGAGGGTCGCCACCGGCGGCGTGAGGTAGAGCAGGCTCGTCACGCCAGTGGCCTGGCCATGGCGCATCAGCAGATGCAGGATGGTGAACGCGCCGATCGACCCCAAGACGACGTGGTAGACGAGCGCCAGCGCGATCTGCGCGTTCCAGACGATCGCGAAATGCTCGACCGCGGCGCTGAGCGGCAACATCAGCAGGGCCGTCGCGGCGAAGTGGATGCAGACCGCCGAGCGCAGGTCGCTATCGGCGCAGAACTGGCGCTGGTAGAGCGTTCCCGCGGTGACGCAAAGGAGCGAAAAGCAGATGACGAGGACGGTCGCGAGCGACACCGTCCCGGCCAGCGCGCGCTCGCCGACCACCAGCACCACGCCGGCGAGGCCGACGCCGACGCCGACCTTGTGCAACGTGCTCAGCCGCTCGTGCAGCCAGCGCGAGACGATCAGCGCGGTGAGGAGCGGCTGCAGCGCGAGCACGAGCGCGGTGACGCCGGCCGAGAGCCCCCAGCGCTGCGCGTAATGGCTGCCGCCGAGATATCCGGCGTGGCTGAGCAGGCCGGCGACGGCGACGTGGCTCCATTGCGCGCGGCTCGCCGGCCAGCGCGCATGCCGTCCGAACGCGAGCAGCGCAACCGCGAACGCGATCGCGTAGCGGACGCCGATGTAGGTGAACGGCGCCGCGTACTGCAGGGCGACCCGCGTGGCGACGAACCCGGCTCCCCAGACGACGACGAAGTACGCCGACAGCGCAACGACCGCGGCACGGGCCAGCGGTGCGGGCGTGGCGGCCATGCGAGGACGCTAGGGAGGCTCGTGCACGCTGTCAAGCCGCCGCGCCTCGGCGCGCGGTGCTACCGTGCGTGCATGAACGCGAGAGCACCCGACCTGGCGGCCGCGACGCGCGACGCGTGCGCGGCGCTCGATCGCGCCGACCCGCTCGCCCACTTGCGCGACGAGTTCGTCGTCCCCGCAGGGATCGTCTATCTCGACGGCAACTCGCTCGGCGCGCTGCCGCGGCGCACCGCGGCGCGCATCGCCGAGGTCGCCGAGCACGAGTGGGGCGAAGGGCTGATCCGCAGCTGGAACAGCGCCGGTTGGATCGATCTCGCGCGCCGGATCGGCGACAAGATCGCTCCGCTTGTCGGTGCGCGCAGCGGCGAGGTGAGCGTCGCCGACTCGACCTCGCTCAACCTGTTCAAGGCGCTGAGCGCGGCCAGCGCGCTGCAGCGCGCCGACGCGCCGGCGCGCAAGACGATCCTCTCCGAGCGCGGCAACTTCCCGACCGATCTCTACATCGCCGAAAGCATCGCCGCCGCGAACGGCATGACCCTGCGCCTGGCCGACGGCGCGCGCATCGCCGACGCGCTCGACGCCGACAGCGCGGTGCTGATGCTGACGCACGTCAACTACCGCAGCGGCCGCATGCACCGGATGGTCGAGACGACGCGCGCCGCGCACGCGGCTGGTGCGCTCGTCGTCTGGGACCTCGCGCATTCCGCAGGCGCCGTGCCGTTCGATCTCCACGCCGCAAACGCCGACTTCGCGGTCGGCTGCGGCTACAAATACCTGAACGGTGGCCCCGGCGCGCCCGCCTTCGTCTGGGCGCATCCACGCCACACCGCGCGGATGGACCGCGAGCAGCTGCGTCAGCCGCTCTCGGGCTGGCTCGGCCACGCGGCGCCGTTCGAGTTCGCGCCGACGTACCGGCCGGCGGGCGGCATCGCGCGCTTCGTCTGCGGCACGCCGCCGGTGCTCGCGATGGCCGCGCTCGAGTGCGGCGTCGACGTGTTCGCCGCCGCCGAGTCGCTCGGCGGCATCGCTGCGCTGCGCGCGAAGTCGATCGCGCTCACCGACCTCTTCATCGCGCAGGTCGAGGCGCGCTGCACCGGGCTGGGGCTGACACTCGTCACGCCGCGCGACGCGAGCGAACGCGGCAGCCAGGCGAGCTTCGCGCACCCCGACGGCTACCGCGTCATGCAGGCGCTGATCGCGCGGGGCGTGATCGGCGACTTCCGCGCCGGTGAGACGGGCGCGGCGGACGCCGGCGGCGATCCGGATCCGGCGCTCGAGGGCGACCTGCTCCGCTTCGGCTTCACCCCGCTCTATACGCGCTACGTCGACGCGTGGGAAGCCGCCGCGCAGCTGCACGACGTTCTGGCGAGCGGCGCGTACCGCGACGAGCGCTTCGGCCGCCGCGCGAAGGTGACCTGATGGCCGAGGCGCCCGAACAGCCTTCGCGCGCCGGCGAGATCGTCGCCGGCGAGCCGGCCAAGGTCGACTTCAGCCGCGAAATGAGCTATGGCGATTACCTCCATCTCGACGAAGTCCTCGGCGCGCAGCACCTGCGCTCGGGCGCACACGACGAGATGCTCTTCATCGTCCAGCACCAGGTCAACGAGCTGTGGATGAAGCTGCTCCTGCACGAGCTCAAGGCGGCGATCGCCGCCGTCGCGGCCGACGAGCTGCAGCGCGCCTTCAAGATGCTCGCGCGCGTCAGCAGGATCATGGAGCAGATGGTGCACGCGTGGGACGTGCTGGCGACGATGACGCCGCCCGAGTATTCGACGATCCGGCCTTCGCTCGCGTCGAGCAGCGGCTTCCAGAGCTGGCAGTACCGGCAGATCGAGTTCCTGCTCGGCAACAAGAACCGGGCGATGCTGAAGCCCCACGAGCACCGTCCCGACCTGCTCGCCGAGGTGCGGGCGGCGCACGACGCGCCGTCGCTCTACGACGAGTCGCTGCGCCTGCTCGCGCGGCGCGGCCTGCCGGTGCCGCGCGACCGCATCGAGCGCGACTGGTCCGAGCCTTACGCAGCGAGCGACGGGGTCGAGCAGGCGTGGCTCGTCGCCTACCGCAACCCCGAGGCCTACTGGGACCTCTACCAGCTCGGCGAGGAGCTCACCGACCTCGAGGACATGTTCCGCCTCTGGCGCTTCCGCCACGTGACGACGGTCGAGCGCGTGATCGGCTTCAAGCGCGGAACCGGCGGGACGGGCGGCGTCAGCTATCTGAGGAAGATGCTCGACGTCGTCCTCTTCCCCGAGATCTGGAAGCTGCGCACGGATCTGTAGGCAGGCTCTCCTCGAACGCAGTCGTGCGGAGATCAGTTCGACCGGGCGGCGGCGGCATCCGGTCGCTTCGGCCCAGACCGCCTGCCGCGCTCGACCTCACGAACGCCCGCGCAGCGCCTCGCGAACGAAGTCGAGCCGATCCTGCCCGAAGAACATCGCCTCACCGACGAAGAAGGTCGGTGCACCGAACACGCCGCGCGCGACCGCTTCCTCGGTGTTGGCAATGAGCCTGGCCTTCACCTCGGGGTCGGCGACGAGCGCGGCGAACGCGGCGGACTCGAAGCCGGCATCGGCCAGCGTCGCAGCGAGCACGTCCGGGTCGCCGAGGTTCTTCGGCTGCTCCCACATCGCGCGCTCAATGACGTCGAGGTAGCGCAGGAACTCCTCGGGCCGGCGCAGCTGCATCCCGGCGGCGCCGCGCATCAAGGTCAGCGTGTTGATCGGGAAGTGCGGGTTGAAACGCAACGTCACGCCGTAGCGCGCCGCCCAGCGCTGCAGGTCCTCGTTCATCCAGCGGCCTTTTGCCGGCACCGTCGCCGGGCTGGCGTTGCCGGTCGCCTTGAACACGCCGCCGAGCAGCATGGGCCGCCAGTGGATCGCGGCACCTGTCTCGGCGGCGATCTTCGGCAGCTGCGTCCACGCGAGGTACGACGTCGGGCTGCCGACGTCGAAGAAGAACTCGACTCTTCGGTCGGCCATCGTTCTCACCAGCTCTCCAGCCACGGCCGCAGGTCGAGCTCGTGCGTCCACGCGCTCTTGTCCTGGCAGTGCAGGCTCCAGTAGTTGTCGGCGATCGCGTCGGGGCTGAGGATGCCCTGCTGCTCCTTCAGCGCGTAACGCTCGGGGAAATTCTCGGCGATGAAGCGCGTGTCGATCGCGCCGTCGATGACGACGTGCGCGACGTGGATGCCCTGCGGCCCGAGCTCGCGCGCCATGCTCTGGGCCAGCGCACGCAGCGCGTGCTTGGCGCCGGCAAAGGCGGCGAAGCCCGCCGAGCCGCGCACGCTCGCGGTCGCGCCGGTGAAGACGATCGTGCCGCGCCCGCGCAGCAGCATCGCCTTGCTGACCTCGCGGCCCATCAGGAAGCCGGCGAGCGCGCCCATCTCCCACACCTTGCGATAGACCCGCTCGGTCGTCTCGGCGACGGTGAAGCGCACGTTCGCGCCGATGTTGAAGACCGCGGCCTCGATCGGCGCGATCTCGCGCTCGATGTGCGCGACCAGCGTCTCGACGTCGACCTCCTTGCGCGCGTCGGAGGCAAAGCCGTGCGCTGCGCCGCCCTCGGCGCGGATCTGCGCCACCAGCGGCTCGAGCTTGTCGGCGCTGCGCCTGGTGACGCAGGCGACGTAGCCCTCGCGCGCGAAGCGGCGCGCGATCGCGCCGCCGGTGGCGTCACCCGCGCCGACCACGAGTACCGCCTTCGCTGCCGGGTCCACGTCGTACATCATGAGGATTGGGGTCGACCAACTGTCGCAGAACGGGCCACACTTGCGCATCCGGGTTAACCGACCGTCTCGCTCCCGTCGATGTCCGCACGCGTCTTCATCAGCTATCGCGCCAGCGACGGCGCCGACAAGGCGACCGCCCTTGCCAGAGACCTCGATGCGCTGTTCGGCCAGGACCAGATCTTCCTCGACAAGGACGACCTCCCGGCCGGCTGCCGCTGGCGCGACGTCATCGCGCGCACACTGAATGCGTCGCCGATCCTGCTCGTGCTGGTCACGCCGAACTACCTCGGCGCGCGCGACGACGCCGGCAACCGCTGCATCGACCGGCCCGACGATCCGATCCGCGACGAGCTCGCGGCCGGGATCGCCGCCAGCGCCCAGATCATTCCGCTGCTCTGCGACGGTGTCGCCGAGACGCCCTCGGCGGCCGACCTGCCGCCGCCGTTCGACCAGCTCGCGGAGCGCACATGGCGGCGCCTGCGCGCCTACGACTGGCGCGAGGACCTGGCGCGCCTGAGCGAAGACCTGCAGAAGCTCGGGATCGTTTCGCGCACGACACCGGGCGCGCTCGGGTCGGGGCCGCTGCCCCTCGTCGGTGCCGAAGCGAGCGATGGTGCGGCACGCCCGAGCCGCGCCCGGCGGCTCGCGCTTGCCGCGGGCGCGCTCCTCGTCGTCGGCGCCGGCGTCGCCGCCTGGCTCTGGGAGGAGGAGAAGTCAGCGAGCCTCGCCGGACGCTGGCGCGCGACGATCGGCAAGCTCGGCGCGACCACCGCGCGCGATGGCGAGATCGTCGCGGTGACCGTCACGCAGACGGGCGAGAGCGTGCGCGTCGCGAGCAGCGCGGTCGATATCGAGCAGGACCCCGACTGGAAGAAATACCGCGAGTTCTGGCAGGACCGCTTCGGCCAGCCGCTCAAGCGGGTCTTCTATCGCGGCGAAGGCGTCCTGCAGCGCGACGAAGGCGACGCCGCCGGCGCGCCGGTCGGTCCGCAGCGGATCGTTCTCTCGGTGCGCGTCGACTCGCCCGAAGGCGGAGAGCCGATCGACACCGGCGCGCTGCGCGGGACGGTCGAGCCGGACGGTCAGCGCATCCGCGCGCGCCTGTGGATGAACAGCGAGCAGGGCGAGCGCATGGTCGACCTGCGGCGCGAGCCCTAGCGCGCCGCGCCGCGTACGCTCAGCGTGCCGCGGCGACCGCCTTGCCGCGGCTCGGAGCCGGTGCAGGCGTCGGCAGCTTGGCAAGCGACGCGGCCGCAGTGCCTTCGACTGGCAGGTGCTTCTCGCGCCACTCCGGCATGCCGCCGCGGAACCAGTACACCTTGGTATATCCCTCGGCGAGCGCGGCGCGCGAGGCCTTGTACGACTTCCAGCATTCCGAGCCGTTGCAGTGGAAGACGATCGGCTTGTCCTTCGCGAACGTCTTCAGGGCGCTGAAGTCGTCCTTCTTGCCGTCGAAATCGATCTCCTTCAGGCTCTTCTCGACGTACGGCACGAGCACCGCGCGCGGAATGTGCTCGTTCTCGTACTCCTTCTGGGTGCGCGTGTCGGCGATCGTGACCCCCTGGCGCGAGAGCTCGGCGACCTGCTCGGCGCTCACCCGCGTCACGCCGTTGATCGATTCGGGCGTGGCGATGCCGAGCGAGGCGACATAAGTGAACTGACGACCGGCGTCGGCCGACGCCAGACGAAAGCGCCCGACGCCCGCGATCGCGCCGTCGGGCGAATTCACCCAGTCGGCGAGGCGGGCGCATTCCTGCGCGCAGAAGTCCTTGCGCACCACCATGTTCATGCCGCCCGGGACCGGCCGGGTCGTCTTCAGGATGCGGCCCTGGCCCGGATGCGCGGCGATCCACTCCTTGGCCTGGGCTTCGTCCGCGACCGTGACGTCGGCCATGTCGAACGACAGCGCGACCAGCCCGCCGCCGCTGGTGTTGCCGTAGGTCACCTTGGAGAACTG
>DASXXO010000492.1:0-1563 GCA_036503045.1 Caldimonas sp.
GGTGCCTGGCTGGCCGGTCGCGTCGACGTGCGTCGCATGCGCGCTTCCGGCGTCGAGACGCTGAAGTTCGTGCCGCCGTTTCGCTCGATCCTGCGTGGCCGCGCCAACCTGCGCAACCACCGCAAGATGGTCGTCGCCGACGGGGCGCGGCTCTGGTGCGGCGGGCGCAACTTCGCCGCCGAGTACTTCGAGGGCGATCCCGACCGGCGCGTCGAGCCGTGGCACGACCTCAGCTTCGATCTGGCCGGCGAGATCGCCGCGCGCGCCGGCGAGCAGTTCGAGCAGGACTGGGCGTACGCGACGCGGCGCGTCACGATCGAGCGGCGCGCGCCGGCCGCGTACCCGCGACCGCCGCTCGACGCGTCGCTCGCGCAGCTCGTGCCGAGCGGACCCGAGCAGGCCGACGACACCGTGCAGACGCTCTTGCTGTCGGGTTGCTTTCGGGCCGAGCAGCGCCTGCTCGTGGTCACGCCCTATTTCATCCCCGACGCGTCGCTCCTCATGGGTCTTGCGCTCGCGGCGCGGCGCGGCGCGCAGGTCGACATCGTCCTGCCGCGCCGCTCGAACCATCGCCTCGCCGACGTCGCGCGGCATCGACCGCTGCGCGAGCTCGCAGCCGCCGGCGCCCGGCTCTGGTTCACGCCGTTCATGCTGCACGCCAAGGTCGTCGTCGTCGACGATCAGCTCGCGCTCGCCGGCTCGGCCAACCTCGACCTGCGCAGCCTTTTTCTGAACTACGAGCTGATGGTCGCGTTCTACGAGCCCTCCGCCGTCGCGCGGTTCGCGGCCTGGATCGAAGGCGAGCGGCTGCGCGCCGTGCGCTACCTGCCAACCGAGCCCGGCCTGCTGCGCGACCTCTCGGAAGGTCTGCTGCTCTGGCTGGCGTTCCAGCTGTAGCGCGCCGCCGCGCTCGCGCGCGCGAGCCCCGTCGTGTACCGGTCAGCAGGCGAGCGCCGCCTGCACGATCGCCTCGGCATCGACCTCGAAGTGGCGGCGCAAGGCTGCGCGCGTGTCGCTGCGGCCGAAGCCGTCGGTGCCGAGCGCGACGCAGCGCCGCCCAGGCGGCAGGAACGCGCGGATCTGCTCGGGGACGGCACGCACGTAGTCGCTCGCCATGACGATCGGCCCGCGCGTCGCCGCGAGCTGCTCGCCGACGAAGCTGTGCACGGCGCCGGTCGTGCCGCGCCGCCATGCGGTCTCGGCGGCGATGCCGTTCTTCGCCAGCTCGCTGAAACTGGTCACGCTCCAGACGTCGGCGGCGACGCCGTGCGACTGCTCGAGGATTTCGCCGGCCTTCGACGCCTCGCCGACGATCGCTCCGGACGCCAGCAGCTGGACGCGCCGTGCCCCGTCGCGGGCCGATGCGCGCAACCGGTACATGCCGCGCAGCACGCCGTCGTTTGCGCCGGCCGGCAATGACGGCTGGGCGACGTTCTCGTTCATCGCCGTCAGGTAGTAGAAGACGTCCCCCTGCTCCTCGAGCATCTCGCGCATGCCGCGATCGAGGATCACGGCGAGCTCGCCGGCGAAGGCCGGGTCGTACGCCCTGCAGTTGGGCACCGT
>DASXXO010000493.1:0-3504 GCA_036503045.1 Caldimonas sp.
AGGCGCAGCTCCTCGCGCCAGTCGCGCGTCGCCTGGCTGTCGGAGCCGATCGCGAGCGAAACGCCGGCGCCGAGCCAGCCGGGCAGGTCGAGCACGCCGTCGCCGAGGTTGGCCTCGGTGCTCGGACAGACGACGACACCGGCGCCGCTCGCCGCCACCGCGGCGATCTCGTCGGCGCTCGCATGCGTCGCGTGGACGAGCTGCCAGCGCGGACCGAGCAGGCCCTTTCGCGCGAGCCATTCGATCGGCCGGTGGCCGGTCGTGCGCAGGCACTCGTCGACCTCGCCGGTCTGCTCGGCGACGTGGATGTGGATCGGGCCAAAGGAGTCGTCGGCGAGCGTGCGCAGGGCGGCGATCGACGCCTCGCTCGCGGCACGCAGCGAATGGATCGCGAGGCCGGAGCTGGTGAGCGGGCGGCCGGCTGCGCGGATCAGTGCCGCAGCGTCGACGGTTGCGCGCGCCTCGGAACGAAACCGGCGCTGATCGTCGCGCAGCGGCGCGTCGAAGGAGGCGCGCTCGTACAGCACGGGAAGGATCGTCAGGCCGATGTCGGCGTCGGCCGCGGCGTCGGCGAGCGCCCACGACATCGCGAGCGGATCGGCGTAGTCGCTGCCGTCGACGTCGCGGCGCAGGTAATGGAACTCGCACACGTGCGTGTAGCCGCCGCGCAGCAGCTCGACATAGAGCTGGGCGGCGATCGCGCGCAGCGCTTCGGGACCGATGCGCAATGCGACTGCGTACATCCGCTCGCGCCACGACCAGAAGTCGTCGCGTTCGCTCTCGCGCCGTTCGCTCGTGCCGGCGAACGCGCGCTGGAACGCGTGGCTGTGCGCGTCGACGACGCCGGGCAGAAGGGGGCCGGCGATCGCACGCGCCTCGGGCGGTGCGACGGCGACGCCGGCCGTCACCTCGGCCCAACGCCCGTCGGCGCCGGAGCGCAGCAGAACGTTCTCGCGCCAGCCGCCGGGCAGGCACGCGAGCGGCGCCCAGAGGAGCGCCGCCGACGACTCAGCCGGCATCGGCGCACCAGTCGAGCGTCGTCTGCAGCAGGGCACGCAGGACCGGCCGCAGGCGGGCGAGCAGCAGGGGGTCGGCCGGTGCCACCGGGAAGGCCGCGTGCGTCTCGTCCATGTAAGTCGAGAGCGCCATCTCGAGCTGGACCGCGTGCACGCGATCGGCGGGCCTTGCGTAGTGGCGCGTGATGTAGCCGCCCTTGAACCTGCCGTCGGTGACGTGGCTGAAGCTCGACTGCGCCGCCAGCACGTCCATCAGATCGGCGCGCAGCGCTGACGCGCAGCTCGTGCCGTTCGCGGTGCCGAGGTTGAGATCGGGCAAGCGACCTTCGAACAGCCACGGCAGCTCGGCCTGGATGCTGTGCCCGTCCCAGACGATCGCGCGTCCGTTCGCGGCGACGAGGCGCGCGACCTCGCCCGCGAGCGCATCGTGGTACGGACGCCAGTAGAGCTCGCGCCGGCGCTCGATCTCGCGCTCGTCGGGAGCGCGGCCCTCGCGGTAGAGAGGATCGCCGCTGAAGAAGTGCGTCGGCACGAGCTCGGTGTTGTTCGCGCCCGGATACATCGGCGCGTTCTCGGGCGGCCGGTTGAGGTCGATGACGTAGCGCGAGAACCTTGGCACGAGCACGCTCGCGCCGAGCACGCGTGCGAAGCCGTAGACCTCGGCGAGGTGCCAATCGGTGTCCTCGAGCGCGCGCGCGCGCGGCACGAGCGCGGAAGCGACGTCGTCGGGGATCGCCGTGCCGACGTGCGGCAGGCTCAGCAGGAGCGGCGTCGTTCCGCGCGTCAGCGTGAAGGTCGGCTCGCTCATGACGCTGATCGATCGACGCCGCCGAAGACGACACGCGCGCACGGGTTGCGGCCGAACCAGTATGCGAGCTCGTTCGGATGGGCGACGCCCCAGACCGCGAGGTCGGCACACTGTCCCGGAGCGAGCGTGCCGCGGTCGGCGAGGCCGAGCGCGCGCGCTGCGTGGACCGTCATGCCGCGCAAGGCTTCCTCGGGCGTGAGGCGGAACAGCGTGCACGCCATGCTCAGCATGAGCAGCGGCGAGAGCGTCGGCGACGAGCCCGGGTTGTGGTCGGTCGCGATCGCGATCGGCACGCCGGCGTCGCGCAGCGCGGCGACCGGCGGCGCTTTGGTCTCGCGCAGGAAGTAGTACGCGCCGGGCAACAGCACGGCGACACTGCCCGCCGTGGCCATCGCGCGGACGCCGTCGGCGCCCAGGTATTCGAGATGCTCGCACGAGAGCGCGCCGAACTCGGCGGCGAGCGCGGCGCCGCCCGAGTCGCTCAGCTGCTCGGCGTGGAGCTTCACCGGCAGGCCGAGCGCGCGCGCCGCCGCGAAGACGCGCCGCGTCTGCGCGACCGAGAACGCGATGCGCTCGCAGAACGCGTCGACCGCATCGACCAGGCCTTCGCGCTGCAGAGCCGGCAGCCAGGCGCACACCGCGTCGATGTAGGCGTCGGCGCGGCCGGCGTATTCCGGCGGCAGCGCGTGCGCCGACAGGCACGTCGTCTTCACCGCGAGCGGCAGCGTGCGGCCGAGCTTGCGCGCGACGCGCAGGCACCGCGCCTCGTGCTCGGCACTCAGCCCGTAGCCCGACTTGATCTCGAGCGTCGTCACGCCTTCGCCCATCAGCGCGAGCGCGCGCTCGCGCGCCGTCGTGTACAGCGCCTCGTCGCTCGCCGCGCGCGTCGCCGCGACGGTCGAGCGGATGCCGCCGCCGGCGCGCGCGATGTCCTCGTAGCTCGCGCCTTCGAGGCGCTGCTCGAACTCGCCGGCGCGCTCTCCCGCATAGACCAGGTGCGTGTGGCAGTCGACGAGCCCGGGCGTGACGAGCGCGCCGCCGAGATCGAACTCCTGGTCGACGTTCATCGACGATGGCAGGTCGTCCTCCGCGCCGACCCACGCGATCGTCGCGTCGTCGACGAGCACCGCGCCGCGTTCGACAAGGCCCCAGCCGTGCCGATCCGCGAGCGTCGCGAGGCGCGCGCCGCGCCAGAGCGTCGTCGTCACCGCGCCGCCCTCGTCGCCTCGCCCGCCGTGTCGGCGCGCAGCCACCAGCCGCTGCCGTCGAAGGCGAGCGCAGTGGGCGCGGCGTGCCACCAGTAGAGCGCCTGCGCCGGAATCGCCGCGGGTCCGTCGTCATGCCCGCCGATCCGGCACGCGCCGGCGGCGGTCGCGTACAGGCCGCATGCGCGCGCGTCCGGCTGCCACGTCTCGCCCGGAACGACGCGCGCAAGAGCGCCGGCGACGCCGCGCAGCATCAGGTTCAAGTCGCGCGTCGGCCCGTCGATCAGCCGGCAGCGCGTCTCCGCCGCGCCGGCGAACGCGAGCGCGTCGTCGGCCGCGGTCACGCGCTGCGCGTTGCCGTCGATCGTCAGCTCGACCCCGGCGCCGTCGAGCACGGCGAACCAGCGGTCGACGCCGGCAAGGGTCGAGAACGGGCCGTCGCTCGCGACGTCGGCGACGCTGATGCGCACCCGCC
>DASXXO010000494.1:0-3077 GCA_036503045.1 Caldimonas sp.
CTCTGGCACGACGTGCTCGAAGGCTGGACACGAGGCCAGGCCGCTGGCGAGGCCGCGTTCCCGGCCTTGCAGCAAGCCATCGATGCCGCGTTCGACGCCCGGATCGGCGACATCTCCGGGCGCGGCAAGCTCGCGGTCGACATGCGCGAGATCTGGATGCTGCAGCCTCGCCTCGAACGGCGCGCCGCCAACTCGGCACCGGCGCTGCTCGAGCAGCCGCGCTTTCGCGCCGGCCTCGATTTCCTGCGCCTGCGCGGAGAGGTCGGCGAGGCCGACCCTGCCCTTGCCGTCTGGTGGGAGGCGCTGTTCGAGGTGAGCGACGATGAGCGGCGCGAAATGATCGAGGCGGTCCGCGAGCAGCGCGGACCGCGCCGCGTCAAGCGCGCCGCGCCGGCGCCGGGCGAAGCGGGCGGCGGCGATGTCGGGCGCGCGGGTGCCCGCACCGACGAGGCGGCCGAAGCGGTGGACACGGATGCTTCGAGCGACGATGCGGTCGCGCCCGACGGCGCGGCGCCGCGCAGGCGGCGCCGTCGCCGTCGTCGTCCCGCCGTCGATCCGGCCGGAACGCCGAGCTGATCGCGATGGCCGCGCCGGTCGCGGACGACGAGCGCGTCGATGCGTACGTCGGGCTCGGCTCCAACCTCGGCGACAGCGCCGGCGCGATCGAGCGCGCGCTCGTCGCGCTGTCCGCGCTGTCCTCGACGACGCTCGTCGCGCGGTCGTCGCTCTACCGCTCGGCGCCGCTCGATGCGCCCGGCGACGACTACCTGAACGCGGTCGCGCATCTGCGCACCGCGCTCGCGCCGCTCGCCTTGCTGCACGCGCTGCAGGAAATCGAGCGTCGTGCCGGGCGCGTCCGCCCGTTCGCCAATGCGCCGCGCACGCTCGACCTCGACCTCCTCCTCCACGGCGACGCGGTGCTGGCGAGCGAGACGCTGACGCTGCCGCACCCGCGCCTGCATGCGCGCGCGTTCGTGCTCGCGCCGCTCGCCGAAATCGCGCCGGAGGTCGTCGTCCATGGCCACGGGCCGGTCGCCGCTCTGCGCGCGGCGGTCGCCGGGCAGCGCGTCGTTAAACTCGATCGATGATCGAATCGATTCCGGCCCCGCGGCGCACGGTGGTCCTGTGGGCGGGGCGGTGCATGGTCGGCGCGATCTACTTGGTGTTCCGCTCGCGATGAGCGAACGGCGCTCGCTCGCGCGCTTCGGCCACATCGCGATCGAAGGCCCGATCGGCGCCGGCAAGACGACGCTCGCGCGCCTGCTCGCCACGCGCATCGGCGCCGAGCTCGTGCTCGAGCAGCCGGGCGAGAACCCGTTCCTGGCCCGCTTCTACGACGACCGCGCCGGCTACGCGTTCCAGACCCAGCTCTTCTTCCTGTTCCAGCGCGAGCGCCAGGTGCACGCCCTGGCGCAGCCGAGCATGTTCGCGCAAACCGTCGTCAGCGACTTCATGTTCGCCAAGGACGCCCTGTTCGCGCGCATCAACCTGAGCGACGAGGAATACCGGCTGTACGCGCAGATGCACCAGCCGATCGCAGCCCAGTTGCGCGAGCCCGACCTGGTCGTGCGCCTGCAGGCACCGGCGCCGACCCTGCTCGCGCGCGTGCGCCGGCGCGGCGTGGCGATGGAGCACAACATCGACCTCGACTACCTGCAGCGCCTGTGCGATGCCTACGGCGACTTCTTCGCGTCGTACGAGGGCGCGCCGGTGCTTGTCGTCGACACCGAGCGATTGCATCCGCTCGAGCGCGACGCAGACCTCGACGCGCTGGTGCACGCGCTCGAGGAGTTCGAAGGTAAGCGCGGCGTGCTCGGTGCGCCGCCCGACGTCGGGCTCGACTGAGGCTCTGCGCGCGCCGGGCGCGACGCCCGTGCGGCTAGGGCTTACCGACGACGGTGCCGATCCGGATCTCGACGTTCTTCGCGCCCGGCGTGACGTCGCTCGCCTCGCCGGCGAGATCGCCCGGCTGCGGGATCGCGTTGCCGCTCTTGCTGATGCGCGCGCCCACCGTCACCCGCGACGCGCTCGAGAGGGTCATGCTCGGCGACATCGCCATGCTGTCGTCGAGCGTGAACGAGAGCGGCAGGTCCTTGACCTTCGCGCGCAGGACGGCGAGCGGCATGCGGCCGCCGGACACCGGCCGCGCGAACACGAACACCGCGTCGCCCGGTGCGGCCTGCGCGGCGAGCGCTGGATCGAGCGTGACAACGCCGCTGACGCTGGAGCCCGCGGCGGCCTTGGCCGTGGTGGTGCTAGCAGGCGCCGGCGCCGACGCGGTCCGCGCCGCCGCCTGCTTCGCGCCGCTGAAGGGCGCGTTGTCGGTCGCGGGCGCCGCCGCGCCGGCGGATGCGCGCTGGCGCGCATCGGCGATGCTCGCCTGCACGCGCTCGTTGAGGTCGCTGCCGGGCGGCAGCTGATCGGCGATCTTCTGCCACTCGGCGATCGCGATCGCGTAGTCGCCCCGCTCGTAGGCGACGGTGCCCGAGAGCGCGAGCGCCTTCGGGTGCTTCGGGTCCGCCTTCAGCGCGCGCGCGATCAGCGCGATCGACTGCGGGTTGTTCGCGCTGCCCTTGGTCGCCGCGACCGCGTCGGCGTAGTCGGCGAGGAGCTGCGGGTTGTTCGGCTGCAGCTCGCTCGCCCGCGCGTACGCCGGCAGCGCCTCGTCGAAGCGGCCGAGCACGGTGTAAGAGCGGGCCAGCATCGTCCAGCCCTGCGCGTCGTCGGGGTTCTGCTTCAGGCGCGCAGCGAGCTGGTCGACCATGGCCTCGATCTGCTGCAGCCCGGTCTGCGCGCTTGCCGCGCCGGCCGGTGCCTCGGCGGCCGCCACGTCAGCCCCGGAACGCGCGAGCGAGGGCGCGCCGGTCTGCCAGTAGCCGACGACGGCGAGTGCGAGCACGGCGAGCGCGAGCAGCGCGACCAGGCGACCGGAGGGACGCGCGACCGGGTCGGTGCCGGCGAGCAGCCGCTCGCCGATCTCGCGCTCGATCGCGCGCCGCTCGTTGTCGTAGCGCCGCGCGTCGAGCCTCCCCGCCTCGTGCGCGGCCTTCAGGCGAAGCAGGCGGACGCGCGCCGCC
>DASXXO010000495.1:0-2153 GCA_036503045.1 Caldimonas sp.
GCTCGATCACTGCTCCTGTGACCGCGGCCATGCCGCCCTGCTCGACCGCGGCGATCCGAGCCGTCCACGTCGGCCGCGCGGCCTCGGGATAGCGCGCGGTCGTGTTGGCGAGCACCGCGCCGCGCAGCAGCTCGGGATGGCGAACCGCGAGGCCCTGGCCGACCATGCCGCCCATCGACAGGCCGATCCAGGCGACCGGCCCCTGCCCCCATTCGCGGATCGCGCGCGCGGCATCGTCGACCAGACCATCCATCGGGTACGGCCCGGGCGGGCGCGCCGATCCGCCGTGGCCGCGATGGTCGTAGCGCATGACGGCAAAGTGCGGCGCGAGCCTGCCCGCGAACGCGTCCCACATGTGCAGGTCGAGGCCGAGCGCGTGGCTCAGCACGACCGGCGGACCCTTGCCCTGCACGGCGACGTGCAGCTGCGGCGCGCTGAACGTGTGGTGCGTCGCGACGCGCGCATCGGCGGCGAGCGATGCCGGCGCCGGCGCGCGGCCCTCGGCGCGCAGGATCTCGGCGGTGATCTTGAACGCCGTGTTGGCGGCCGGGACGCCGCAGTAGATCGCGCCCTGCAGCAGCGTCTCCTTGATCTTCTCGACCGGCGTGCCGCCGCGGATCGCGGCGCGGCAATGCAGCTCGAACTCCTCCCAGCGCGCCAGCCCCATCGTCATGCCGAGGACGAGCAGCCGCCGCGTCTCGTGGTCTAGGCCGGGCCGGCCCCAGATGTCGTTCCACGCGTAGCGTGTGATCAGGCTCTGGAAGTCGGCATTGAACTCGGTCGCGCCGGAGAGCGATCGATCGACCCATTCGTCGCCGAGGACGGCGCGCCGGTTCGCCAGGCCGCGCTCGAAATCGTCGCTGCGATCCTCACCGCTCATCTCTGATCTCCTGTGGCTGGCGTCTGCGCGGCGAGCCGATCGAGCTGCGCGATCGCGAGCCCGCCGGCGCGCCGCGCAGCGGCGTCGACATCGAACGCGGCATCGATCGTGCCAGCGTCGACCGCCTTGAATGCCGGATCGGCGCGCACGAGCAAGCGCAGGTCACCCGCACCCGCCGCCGCACGGGCGGCGAGCGTGCCGAGCAGCGCGTTCGCCTGCGCCTTGCCGAGCGTCGGCGCGACGAGCGCCGCAGCGGCCTCGGCGAACACGGTGCCGTGCTGGCGCGCGATGTTCTCGCGCATCTGCGGCGCGTCGACCGAGAGGCCGGCGAACGCGTCGGCGAGCGCGACGAGCGCGCCGTGCGCCGCGAGGAAGAGCGACGGCCACTCGGCGAGCTCGGCCTGCCAGTCGCCGAGCGCGCGCTCGTGCGCGTGCCCCATGGTCGCGAGCAGCGCGGCGGCGAGCGGCGGCGCGCGCCGCGCCGCGGCCAGCGCGGTCATCGCCGCGACCGGGTTCTTCTTCTGCGGCATCGCCGACGAGCCACCTCGCCCCGCCGCCGACGGCTCCGCGAGCTCGCCGACCTCGGCCTGCGCGAGCAGCGCGAGATCGCCTCCGACCTTGCCGAGCGAGCCGCACAGGAGCGCGACCTCGCAGCCGAGCGCGATCCACTCGTCGCGCTGGACGTGCCAGGCATCGACCTGCGGCGCAAGGCCGAGCCGCTCGGCGACACGGATGGCCACCGCAGGACCCCGGTCGCCCAGGCTCGCCAGCGTCCCGACGGCGCCGCCGAGCTGGACGCGCAGCGCCGAGCGCGCGCGCACGTACAGGCGCTCGCGCGCACGCAGCAATGGAGCGAGCCAGGCGACGACCTTGAAGCCAAAGCTGATCACCTGCGCCGGCTGGAGCAGCGTGCGGGCAAGGATCGGCGTGGTCGCGTGCGTGCGTGCGAGCGCGGCGAGCGCCGTCGTGAGCCGCTCGAGCTCGGCGTCGATCAACGCGAGCGCGCGCCGCGTGACGACGACCATCGCGGTGTCGATCACGTCCTGGCTCGTGCTGCCATGGTGGACATAGGGCGCCGCCGCCGGGTCGCGCGCGGCGACGTCGGCGGTCAGCTTCCTGACGAGCGGGATCGCCACGCTGCCGGCGATGCGCGCCTCGGCGACGAGCGCGTCGAGGTCGAACGTGGCGCGCGTCGCTGCCACGATCGGCGCGACCGCGCTCGCCGGGATCACGCCCTCCGCAGCTTCGGCCTCGGCGAGCGCGGTCTCGAAGG
>DASXXO010000496.1:0-2226 GCA_036503045.1 Caldimonas sp.
GGCGACGCCTCGGTGTTGGGCGCCGCGCCGAACGCGGTCGACGCGCCGCTGAAGATCTTCGACTTGGTCGACAACTGCGCGTGCGTCTCGATGCCGATCACGACCTCGAAGCCGCGCACCAGCGTCGCCGCGCGAGCCGGCTGGCCGCTCATCGGGCCTCCTCGAGCGACGGCGGGGTGCGCAGGTGCCAGTCGGTCGCCCTCTGGAACGCGTGCGCGGCGTGCAGCAGCGCGCCTTCGGCGAAGTAGTTGCCGACGAGCTGGAGCCCCACCGGCATCCCGGCGGCGCCGAAGCCGGCGGGGACGCTCATTCCCGGCAGCCCGGCCAGGCTCGCCGGCAGCGTGAAGATGTCGGCGAGGTAGTTGGCGACCGGGTCGTCGCGCTGCGCGCCGAGCGGCCAGGCGACCGTCGGCGCGACCGGCCCGGCGATGACGTCGCAGGTCCGAAAGCACGCCTGGAAGTCGTCGGCGATCATGCGCCGGAGCTTCTGCGCCTGGAGGTAGTAGGCGTCGTAGTAGCCGTGCGAAAGCACGTAGGTGCCGATCATGATCCGGCGCTTGACCTCCGGCCCGAAGCCTTCGCTGCGGCTGGCGCGGTACATCTCGTGCAGGTCGCTGAAGTGCTGGGCGCGGTGGCCGTAGCGCACGCCGTCGAAGCGCGACAGGTTCGACGACGCCTCCGCCGGCGCGATCAGGTAGTAGACCGGGATCGACAGCTCGGTGCGCGGCAGCTGCACGTCGACCAGCGTCGCGCCGAGCTTGGCCAGCGCGGCGAGCGCGCCACGGAGCGTCTCGTCGACGTCGCGCGCGAGCGCGGCCGGAAAGAACTCCTTCGGCAGGCCGATGCGCAATCCTTCCAGCGGCCGGCCCGCCGAAGCGCCCGGGCGCGCCCTGGCGAGCTCGGCGTGGAAGTCCTGCGGCGGCCGCTCGGCGCTGGTCGAATCGCGCGGGTCGAACCCGCTCATCGCGCCGAGCACGAGCGCGCAGTCCTCGGCGCTGCGCGCGAGCACGCCCGCCTGGTCGAGGCTCGATGCGAAGGCGATCATCCCGTAGCGCGAGCAGACGCCGTAGGTCGGCTTGATCCCGGTGATGCCGCAAAAGCTCGCCGGCTGGCGGATCGATCCTCCGGTGTCGGTGCCGGTCGCCGCCGGGAGCAGGCGTGCCGCGACCGCCGCCGCCGAGCCGCCCGACGAGCCGCCGGGGACGCGCTTTTCGTCCCACGGGTTGCGCGTGACCTGGAAGGCCGAGTTCTCGGTGCTCGACCCCATCGCGAACTCGTCACAGTTGAGCTTGCCGAGCGTCACCGTTCCCGCGTTCGCCAGGCGGGCGACGACGGTGGCATCGAACGGACTCCTGTAGCCGGCGAGCATGCGCGAGCCGGCGGTCGTCGGCTGGGCGCGGGTGACGAAGATGTCCTTGTGGGCGATCGGCACCCCGAGCAGCGGCGAGTTCTCGCCGGCACTGCGGCGGCGGTCGGCGTCGCGCGCCTGCTCGAGCGCGGCCTCGCCGTCGATGACGAGCGCGGTGCCGAGGCGCTCGTGGGCGGCGAAGCGGTCGAGCAGGTGCGACGTCAACTCGACGCTGGACACCTCGCGCCCAGCGAGCGCGCGGCCGAGCTCGGCGACGCCGAGCGCGTGCAGAGTCCCGGCGCTCATTCGATCACCTTCGGCACCAGGTAGAGGCCGTCACGCGTCGCCGGCGCGCTCTGCTGGTTGGCGGCACGGTCGACGCTCTCGGTGATCGCGTCGTCGCGCAGCCGCAGGTGTGCCTCCTGGACGGCGGCGAGCGGCGTGTAGAGCGGCTCGACGCCGCTCGTCTCGACCGCGCTCATCTGCTCGACGATGCGAAAGAAGCTGTTCAGCTGCTCGAGCATCCGTGCCTGCTCGTCGGCGCCGAGGTCGAGACGCGCGAGCTCGGCGATGCGGCGCACGTCCAAAGGGGTCAGTGCCATCGAGAAATAAGAGACGCTGCGCGCGTGCGATCAGCTCGAAACGGGCTCCGCGAGGATCGAAATCGCGAGGGCATCGGTTATTATCCTTCGTTAACTCACAGCCCTCGTCGCCGCTGCGTAGGGCTCGGCGTCATCCGCCAACTTCCTCTTACGAAGCCCCTCCGGGACGCCCTTCACCGCATTCCATGTTCGGATCCTTTCGTCGCTATTTCTCGACGGATCTCGCGATCGACCTCGGCACCGCCAACACGTTGATCTACGTGCGCGGCAAGGGGA
>DASXXO010000497.1:0-1743 GCA_036503045.1 Caldimonas sp.
GACCGGGCGCGACGCCGGCCAGCTCGGCGTCGACGCCGGCGGCCTTGCGCAACAGCACGATCGGCCGCTCGACGCTGCGCAGCAGGTCGATCTCGGCAGGAGTGGCCGCCGTCAGGGCGGCGAGCGATGCGACGTTGGCCACCATCACCGCGAACGGCTTTTCCTCGCGCGTCTTGCGCGCCCGCAGCGCCGCCACCGCAGCGGCATTGCGCGCGTCGCACGCGAGATGGAAGCCGCCGAGCCCCTTGATCGCGACGATCTCGCCGCGCGCGATCCTCGCGAGCGCGCCGGCCACCGGGTCGACGCCGTCGACCGCGGCGCCGCGCGCGTCGAGCAAGGCCAGCCTCGGCCCGCACGCCGGGCACGCGTTCGGCTCGGCGTGGAAGCGCCGGTCGCCCGGCGAGCGGTACTCGGCCAGGCACGACGGGCACTGGACGAAGCCGGCCATGCTGGTCGTCGCGCGGTCGTACGGCAACGCACGCGTGATCGTGTAGCGCGGACCGCAGTTCGTGCAGTTGATGAACGGGTAGCGCCAGCGCCGGTCGGCCGGGTCGAGCATCTCGGCGACGCAGTCGTCGCACACGGCGCTGTCGGGGCCGATCGCGGTGGCGCTGCGGCCGCGGCGCGTCTCGACGATCGCGAAGCCCGGCTTCCCGGAGCCAGGCGCTCGTTCATGGCTCAGCACGCGGTCGACGCGCGCGAGCGGCGGCGCGTCGGCGCGGAGGCGGCGCAGGAAGGCGTCGACGCCGGCCTCGCGTCCCTCGACCTCGATCGTCACGCCGGCGCCGTCGTTGCGCACCCAGCCGTCGAGACTGAGCTCGCTCGCGAGCCGATAGACGAAGGGCCTGAAGCCGACGCCTTGCACGATGCCGCGCACCTCGACGTGACGATGCACGCGCGCTTCGGTGTCGGCCAGGGCGTCCATGACATTGCGCGAAAGCGCCCTTTCAGCCGACGCGCCCTTCAAGCGCAGCACCGGCACCGCGACGCGCCCGCGCCGCGGCAACGCCGCGCGCGAGCCAGGCAAGCCAGGCGTCGAAGCCTTCGCCGGTCGTCGCCGAGACTGCCATCACGCCGATGCCGGGCTGGACGCGGCGCGCGAAGGCGATCGCGGCGTCGACGTCGAAGTCGACGTACGGCAGGAGGTCGATCTTGTTGACGAGCAGCAGGTCGGCGGCGTGGAACATGTCGGGGTACTTGATCGGCTTGTCGTCGCCCTCGGTGACCGACAGGATGACGACCTTGTGCGCTTCGCCGAGGTCGAATGCCGCCGGGCAGACCAGGTTGCCGACGTTCTCGACCAGCAGCAGGCTGCCTGCGGCGGGGTCGAGCCGCGCCAGCGCGCGGCCGACCATGTCGGCGTCGAGGTGGCAGCCCTTGCCGGTATTGACTTGGATCGCCGGCGCCCCGCTGGCGCGGATGCGATCGGCATCGCGCGAGGTCTGCTGATCGCCCTCGATCACCGCTGCGGCGATGCAGCCGCGCAGCGCCTCGATCGTCTTCACCAGCAGCGTCGTCTTGCCCGATCCCGGGCTCGACACGAGGTTGAGCGCGAAGATGCCGCGCTCAGCGAGCAGCCGTCGGTTGGCCGCGGCGATCGCGTCGTTCTTGGAAAGGATGTCGCGCTCGATCTGCACCCGCCGCGTCGCGTCGAGGCCCGTCGCGTGGACGCCGCCGAGCACCGCCGCAGTGCCTGCCGGGCCGTGATCGTGGTCGCGCCAGCTGCCGTCGGCGTGCCGGTGC
>DASXXO010000498.1:0-2026 GCA_036503045.1 Caldimonas sp.
TAGATGTCGTCGCCCGGACGCGCGCCCGAGCGCAGCAGCGCGGCGCCGACCGGAAGCTCGCCGAACGCGGTGATGCAGATCGCGAGCGGACCGCGCGTCGTGTCGCCGCCGATCAGCTCGCACTGCTCGCGGTCCGCGAGGGCGAAGAGGCGGCGCGCGAAGGCGGCGAGAAAGGCTTGCTCGGCGCGCGGCAGGGCGAGCGCGAGCGTGAACGCGACCGGTCGTGCGCCGCACGCTGCGAGGTCGCTCAGGCTGACCGCGAGCGACTTGTGACCGAGCCGATCGGGCGGCACGGTCGGCAGGAAGTGACGGCCCTCGACCAGCATGTCGGTCGAGATCGCGAACGTCGTCCCGGAGGTCGGCTGCAGGAGGGCGCAGTCGTCGCCGACGCCGAGCGTGGCGCGCCGCGCCGGACGCGTGAAGAAGCGCTCGATCAGCTCGAACTCGCCGAGGTCCGCCATCGTCGGGTGATTATCGACGCCCCGTTGGCAGCGTCGGCGGCGGCGACCGGCGGGAACATCCCGTCGCCTGCGGTCGCCAAGTCTGCAATGATCGTCGGCGGCCGCCCGCGCCGATCCTCGCCTCGAGCCCACCATGTCGACGAACTCCGAGCAAAAATCCGCCGAACTGCGCCGTGCCGCGCTCGACTACCACGAGTTCCCGGTCCCGGGCAAGATCGCGATCGCCGCGACCAAGCAGCTCCTCAACCAGCACGATCTCGCGCTCGCGTATTCGCCCGGCGTCGCCGCCGCGTGCGAGGAGATCGTCGCCGACCCGGCGAACGCGTTCCGCTACACGGCGCGCGGCAACCTCGTCGCGGTCATCACCAACGGCACCGCGGTGCTCGGCCTGGGCGACATCGGCCCGCTGGCCGCCAAGCCGGTGATGGAAGGCAAGGGCGTCCTGTTCAAGAAGTTCGCCGGCATCGACGTCTTCGACATCGAGGTGAACGAGAAGAACCTCGACAAGCTGATCGACCTGATCGCCGCGCTCGAGCCGACCTTCGGCGGCATCAACCTCGAGGACATCAAGGCGCCCGACTGCTTCTACGTCGAGCGCGCGCTGCGCTCGCGCATGCGCATCCCGGTCTTCCACGACGACCAGCACGGCACCGCGATCGTGGTCGGCGCAGGAGTGCTGAACGCGCTCAAGGTCAGCGGCAAGAAGATCGACGAGGTCAAGCTCGTCACCTCGGGTGCCGGCGCAGCGGCGATCGCGTGCCTGGGCCTGCTCGTCAAGCTGGGCATTCCGCGCGAGAACATCTGGGTCACCGACCTCGCCGGCGTGGTCTACCGCGGCCGCACCGAGCTGATGGACGACGACAAGATCGTGTTCGCGCAGCCGACGTCGCAACGCACGCTCGCCGAGGTCATCGCCGGCGCCGACATCTTCCTCGGCCTGTCGGCGGCCGGCGTGCTCAAGCCCGAGATGGTCGCGACGATGGCCCCGCGGCCGATCGTCTTCGCGCTCGCCAATCCGACGCCGGAGATCCTGCCCGAAGAAGTGCACGCCGCTCGCAATGATGCGATCGTCGCCACCGGGCGCACCGACTACCCGAACCAGATCAACAACGTCCTCTGCTTTCCCTACATCTTCCGCGGCGCGCTCGACTCGGGAGCGACGACGATCACGGTCGAGATGGAGATCGCCGCGGTGCACGCGATCGCCGAGCTCGCGCAGGCCGAGTCGAGCGAGGTCGTCAGCGCCGCCTACGCCGGCGCGAAGCTCAGCTTCGGCCCCGAGTACCTGATCCCCAAGCCCTTCGACCCTCGGCTGATGATGCGGATCGCGCCCGCGGTCGCGCGTGCCGCCGCCGAGTCGGGCGTCGCGCTCCGGCCGGTCGCCGACATGGACGTCTACCGGGCGAAGCTGCAGACCTTCGTCTACGCGTCGGGCACCACGATGCGGCCGATCTTCAACCTCGCCAAGACGGCGCCGAAGAAGCGCATCGCCTACGCCGAGGGCGAGGAAGAGCGTGTCCTGCGCGCGGTCCAGGTCGTCGTCGACGAGCACCTCGCGCGGCCGA
>DASXXO010000499.1:0-8288 GCA_036503045.1 Caldimonas sp.
CACACGCACAGCGGCGTCATCCTCAGGCCGATGGGATCCGAGAGCGACGACGACATGATCCCGGAGGACCTGTGGTCGATCAAGCGCTTCAGCGAGATCGGCGCGAAGCTCACCGGCTATCCGGCGATCAGCATCTGGCACGACTTCAAGTACCACCCCAAGGACGTCATCAGCGGCACCCAGGACTGGATCTACGAGCACCTCGGGGCGCTGTTCTGGGTCGTCGAGATCTGGGCGCCGAACGTCGAGGCCGGGATCACCGACTACAAGTGGATCGACTGGTACCGCGAGCACCCGGTCGCCGACGACCTGAAGCTCATCAGGTGGAGCGACGAGCACTGCGGCGGCCAGGCGCACGTCGACTGGAAGCCGTTCATGCACCCGCAGCTCGGCGCGGTCGAGATCGGTGGCTGGGACAAGATGAACTTCTGGCGCAACCCGCCGCCGCCGCTGCGCGAGCGCGAGGCGGCGCGCTTCCCGAAGTGGATGACGACGATCGCGCTCTCGCTGCCCAGGCTCGAGCTGTTGCGCACCGAGGTGCGCGCGCTCGGCCCGGACACCTGGCGCGTGCGCATCGCGGTCGTCAACAGCGGCTGGCTGCCGGCCTACGTCACCAAGCGCGCGCTGACGCGAAAGACGGTGCGCGGCGTGATGTTCGAAATCCACATTCCCGAGAACGACAGCGCCGTCTCGCTGATCAGCGGCAAGCCGCGCATGGAGGGGCCGCAGCTCGAGGGCCACGCGCCGAAGAATTCGCTCAACGCCTTCCTGCCCGCGCGCGAGATCACGGCCGACCGCGCCGTCGGCGAGTGGGTCGTGCGCGCGCCGAAGGGGACGCGGCTTGCGCTCAGCGCGCGCGCCGAGCGCGCTGGCGTCGTGCGCGCGGAGGTGGTCCTGGACTGAGGGTCGGCGGCGCGGCGGAGCAACCGCACACGCCTGGCGCGAAGCGCTAGAAGCGCAGGCGGACGCCGCCCGCGAACGAGGCTCCCGACGAGACGGAGGTCAGCGACTCGAGCATGGCGGCGACGTAGATGTCGGTGTGCTTCGACAGGAAGTAGTCGTAACCGATCGAGCCGGTGCGGTCGGTCGCCGCGAGCGCCGACGACTTGCGATGCGCGTCGCCGTAGGACGCGAGCACGAGGCCGTTGCCGATCGGTACCGCGACCCCGAGCTGGTAGAGGATCGTCTGCTCGTCCAGGTCGGCGTGCGTCTTGACGCGGCCGACCTGGCCATAGACGCGAACGATCGAGAAGTCGTACGTCGCTGCGAGCTGCAGCGCGTCCTGGTGGTCGAATCCCGAGGGGGTCGCCAGCGCGCTGTTGCGGATCCGCTCGCCCGCGAAGCTGACGGCGAACGGGCCGGTGATGTAGGCGATGCTGCCGCCGTAGTTGTGGCCGCCGCTCGGCGCGCCGGTAGGCTCTTCGGGAACGTTGGCGGCGACGTTGATGCGCAGCGGCGTGTCGGTCACGTTGTTGTTGTACGAGAGCGAGTTGTTCCAGCGCGTGTCGCCGAGGATGGCTCCGCGGCTGCCGAAGTACTGGCGCGCGCTGGGCGAGAAGCCCGCGCTCTCGCCGAACGGATTGAAGTTGATCGTCGCCAGATAGAGCGGCGTCGCCGTGCGTCCCAGGACGGTGCTGCCGAACGCGCCCGAGAGGCCGACGCTCGCCTCACGCGCCCAGAAAGGATCCGCGTCGGTGCGGCCCGAGGAGCCGGTGTCGATTCGCAGGTACGACTCGAGGCGGAACACCGCGCGCAAGCCGCCGCCCAGGTCCTCGCTGCCGCGCAGGCCGATGAAGCTGCTCTGCAGATTGCCGTTGTCGAGCTGCCAGCGATAGCTCCCGCCCGGCTCCTTGGTGCGGCTGCCCGAGGCATCGATCAGGCCGTACAGGACGGCGTTCTGCGCTGCCGCGCCGATGCTGCACAGGGACGCGGCGACAGCCACCAGAGCGATGCGAATTGTTCGAGTCATTCGGGGCATCTCGTGGTTCTGGCCAAGAGAGGAGGCGCAGCGGCGACTTCCGCCGGCCTTCATTCTGGCCGAGATCGCCGCAGTGTCGTGTTGGCGCGTCGCATCGTTCGTGGCAGCCGCCACAATCGCCTTCCTTCCGCAACCCCCCCGGCGATGGAGATCCTCGTCAACGGCGCGCCGCGCCAACTCCCGGACGACCTCGCCGATCCGGCGCTGCCGCTGCTCTGGGCGCTGCGTGACGTGTTCGGCCTCACGGGGACGAAGTTCGGCTGCGGCGTCGGTGCTTGCGGCGCTTGCACGGTCCACCTCGATGGCAATGCGGTGCGCTCGTGCGTCGTGCCGATCGGCAAGTTGCAAGGCAGGCGCGTCGTCACGATCGAGGCGCTCGGAACGCGCGAGTCTCCGCATCCGCTGCAGCGCGCCTGGGTCGCGCACCAGGTACCGCAGTGCGGCTACTGCCAAAGCGGCATGCTGATGGCCGCGGCGGCGCTGCTCGCGAACAACCGGCGGCCGAGCGACGCCGAGATCGATGCCGCGATCGGCAACATCTGCCGCTGCGGCACCTACCCTCGGCTACGCGCCGCGATCCGCGCCGCGGGCGCCGAGCTGGCCGGATGAGGCGGCGCGCGCTGCTCGTGAGCGGCGCCGGCGCGGCCGGCGCGCTCGTCCTCGGCTGGGGCCTCCTGCCGCCGCGCGGCCGGCTCGGCGGGCTCGACGCTCTTGCCGTCGCCGACGGCGAGATCGGACTCAACGGCTGGATCAAGATCGCGCCCGACGGCGCCGTCATGCTGGCGATGCACCGCAGCGAGATGGGCCAGGGGACGCACACCGCGCTCGCGATGCTCGTCGCCGAGGAGCTCGACGTGCCGCTCGCGGGCGTGCGCCTGTTCACCGCAGCGGTCGACCGGCTCTACGGCAACGTCTCGACGATGGTCGCGAGCGTGCCGTACTTCCATCCGCGCGAGACCGAGCCCGGCAACGAAACGGCGCCCGCGAAGGCCGGCCAGTGGGTGGTCGCCAAGGTCGCACGCGAGCTCGGCATCAACCTCACCGGCGGCTCCTCGAGCGTCGTCGATTCGTGGGATGTGCTGCGCAGCGCCGCCGCGACCGCGCGCGCGCGGCTGGTCGGCGCGGCGTCGATCGCGTGGAAGCAGCCGGCCGGCGAGATCGTCGTCCGCGACGGCATCGTCAGCCACCCCGCGGGCCACAGCGCGCACTACGGCGAGCTCGCACGCATGGCCGCGGCGACGCCGAGCGGCGAGGTGCGCGTGAAGCGGCGCGAGGACTGGCGGCTGATCGGCACCGCGGCGCCGCGCATCGACGCCGCCGCCAAGAGCGACGGCTCGGCGATCTTCGGCAGCGACGTGCGGCCGCCGGGGCTCGTGTTTGCGGCGATCCGCCATTGCCCGATGCTCGGCGGCAGCCCGGGCGCGGTCGACGTCGCGCCGGCGCTCGCGCTCGCCGGCGTCGAACGCGTCGTCCGCCTCGGCCCGAACGCCGGCTCGACGGCGGCGCTGGCCGTCGTCGGCCGGACGTGGTGGCATGCGCAGCGCGGCGCCGAGGCGATCCGCGTCGACTGGCGCCAGCGCCCAGCGGGCGGCCTCGACAGCGCGGCGATCCTCACCCAGCTGGAGCAGCGCGCACGCGCGGCGGCCGCCGTGGACGGCGGCTTCGCGTTCCACAGCCGGGGCGATGTCGCGGCCGCCGACGCCGGCGCGGCGCGCCACGTCGAGCAGGTCTATCGCGCGCCGTACCTTGCGCACGCGACGATGGAGCCGATCAACTGCACGGCACGCGTTGCCGGGGGCAAGGTCGAGCTCTGGGTGCCAACGCAGGTCCCGGGGCTCGCGCGCGCGATCGCTGCGCAGGTGGCCGACGTTCCCGAAGACGCCGTGACGGTGCACGTGACGTACCTCGGCGGCGGCTTCGGGCGCCGCCTCGACGTCGACTTCGTCGGCCAGGCGGTGCGCATCGCGATCGAGACCGGCGGCCGGCCAGTGCAGCTCGTCTGGTCGCGCGAGGAGGACCTGACGCACGACTTCTACCGGCCCGCAGGGGTCACGGTGCTGCGCGCCGGGCTCGGTGCCGACGGCCTGCCGCTGACGCTGCGCATCACGAGCGCGGGCGACGCGATCACGCCGCGCTGGATCGAGCGTGGCGTCGGATGGCTCGCCGGCCCGGTCGATACGCCGGACAAGACGACGAGCGAGGGCCTGTTCGACCAGCTCTACGGCGTTCCCCACCAGCGCATCGCGCACGTCGCGACGCGGATGGGCGTGCCCGTCGGCTACTGGCGCTCGGTCGGCCACTCGCACAACGCGTTCTTCGTCGAGTCGTTCGTCGATGAGCTCGCGAACGTCGCTGGCCGCGACCCGATCGATTACCGACTCGCGCTGCTCAAGGACGCGCCGCGCCACGCCGCGGTGCTGCGCCTGGTCGCCGAGCGCGCCGGCTGGCCGGGCTTCGGCCCGGTGCGGCCGCTTGCGCCGGGATGTGCGCGCGGCGTCGCGCTGCACGAGTCGTTCGGCAGCATCGTCGCGCAGGTCGTCGAGGCGTCGATCGAGCGCGGGCGGCCGCGCGTGCATCGCGTCGTCTGCGCGGCCGACATCGGAACCGTCGTCAATCCGGGGATCGTCGCCCAGCAGATGGAAAGCGCGGTGGTGTTCGCGCTCTCGGCGGCGCTCTACGGGCGGATCGACATCGTCGACGGCGTCGTCCGGCAGACCAATTTTCCGAACTATCCGGTGGTTCGCCTCGACGAGGCACCGCTGGTCGAGACGCACCTGGTCGACAGCACGCGGCCGCCCGGCGGCGTCGGCGAGATCGGCACGCCGCCGCTTGCGCCGGCGCTCGCCAACGCACTCTTCGAGCTCACCGGGAAGCGCCTGCGCGAACTGCCGCTGCGGCCGTAGCCGCAGCGGCAGGCGACAGGGCCGGCTCCTCCCCATCCCCCTTCCTCCGCGCGGGAAGGGCCGGCCCCGCCGGGGCCGCTTTCAGGTGCTCTTCGCGGCGGCCAGCTCGTTGCGCGCGGCTTCGGCCGCCGCGCGCGCGGCCGAGGCGTAATCGGGGCCGCTGTCCGCGTAGAGAACGGCGCGCGACGAGCTGACGATGATCGGGCCGGTCGTGCGCTCGGCGTTGCCACGCCAGCCGGCACGCACGGTAGCGGCGGCGTCGCCGCCTTGCGCGCCGATGCCGGGGATGAGGAGCGGAAGCGTCGGCGCGAGCTCCCGCACGCGCGCGATCTCGGCCGGGTAGGTCGCGCCGACGACCAGGCCGAGCTGGCCGCCCGCGTTCCAGGCTCCGGCGGCGAGCCTGGCGATCCGCTCGTAGATTCGCTCGCCGCCATCCAGGCGCAGCTCCTGCAGGTCGGCACCGCCCGGGTTCGAGGTGCGGCAGAGCAGGATCGCGCCCTTGCCTTCGTGACGCAGGTACGGCTCGATCGAGTCGAAGCCGAGCAGCGGCGACAGCGTCACCGCGTCGGCGCGATAGCGCACGAACACCTCGCGCGCGTACTGCTCCGCGGTCTGGCCGATGTCGCCGCGCTTCGCATCGAGGATCACCGGCACGTCGGGCGCGACGTCGTGGATGCGGGCGATCAGCCGCTCGAGCTGCGCCTCGGCGGCGTGCGCCGCGAAATAGGCGATCTGCGGCTTGAAGGCGATCACGAGATCCTTGGTGCGATCGACGATCGCTGCGCAGAACTCGTAGATCCGAGCCGGATCGCCGCGCAGCGCGCCGGGAAAGCGCGCCGGGTCGGGATCGAGGCCCACGCACAGGAGCGAGCGGTTGTTCAGCTCGGCGCGCGCGAGCCGCTCGACGAAGCTCATCGTGGCGCGCGCCCTGCCGTGGCTGCCGGGTGCTCGACCGCGTCGGCCGCCGCGCGCGCGAGCGCCGCCGCCTTGCCGACATAGCTGCGCGGCGTGAGCGCGAGCAGCCGGTCGCGCGCGTCGGCCGGCAGCGCGAGCGAGCGGATGAACGCGTGCAGCGCGGCGCGGCCGATCGCCTTGCCGCGCGTCAACGCCTTGAGCTGCTCGTACGGGTTGGCGATGCCGTGGCGGCGCATGACCGTCTGCACCGGCTCGGCGAGGACCTCCCACGCGGCGTCGAGGTCGGCGTCGATCGCGGCGCGGCCGACGCCGAGCTTGGCCATGCCGCGCGCGAGCGACTCGCAGGCGAGCAGCGTGTGGCCGAATGCGACGCCGACGTTCCTCAGCACCGTGCTGTCGGTCAGGTCGCGCTGGAAGCGCGAGACCGGGAGCTTCTCGCTCATGTGCGCGAGCAGCGCGTTGGCGACGCCGAGGTTGCCTTCGGCGTTCTCGAAGTCGATCGGGTTCACCTTGTGCGGCATCGTGCTCGAGCCGACCTCGCCGGGCGCCGCGCTTTGCACGAAATAGCCGAGGCTGATGTAGCCCCAGACGTCGCGCGCCCAGTCGATCAGCACCGTGTTGCAGCGCTTGATCGCGTCGAACAGCGCGGCGAGCGCGTCGTGCGGCTCGATCTGGGTCGTGTAGGGGTTGAACGCGAGGCCGAGCCGCGCCTCGACGACGCGGCGGGCGAGCGCCTCCCAGTCGAGCTCGGGGTAGGCGGCGACGTGTGCGTTGTAGTTGCCGACCGCTCCGTTCATCTTGGCGAGCATCCGCACGGCGGCAATGCCCGCCCGCGCCGCGTGCAGGCGGACGGCGACGTTGGCGATCTCCTTGCCGAGCGTCGTCGGGCTCGCGGTCTGGCCGTGCGTGCGCGCGAGCATCGCCATCTCGGCGTGCTGGCGGGCGAGCGCCGCCAGCGTCGCGACGATCCCGTCGAGCGCCGGCAGCAGCACGTCGCGCCGCGCCGCGTCGACCATCAGCGCGTGGCTGGTGTTGTTGATGTCCTCGCTGGTGCACGCGAAGTGGACAAACCCGACCGCGCCGGCGAGCGAAGGCTCGGCGGCGAAGCGCTCGCCGAGCCAGTACTCGACCGCCTTGACGTCGTGGTTGGTGCGCCGCTCGATCGCCTTGATCGCCAGGGCGTCCGCCTCGGAGAAGTCGCGCACGATCCCCGCGAGGAATGCGCGTGCGGCCGCGCCGGGCGCCGGCAGCTCGGCGAGCCCCGCTTCGCCGAGGGCAAGGAGCCACTCGACCTCGACCCGCACCCGGCAGCGCATCAGGCCGTACTCCGACAGCCAGGGCCGGAGGGGGTCGAGCTTGCCGGCATAGCGGCCGTCGAGCGGCGACAGCGCGGTGAGGGTCGTGGCGTGCATCTTGCGTGGCGAGCGAGCGACGCCGCGGCGGCCGATCCGTCGCGGCGGGCCAGCCATTATCCGTGCTGGCCCTAGAATGAAATCGAACCTGAGAATCGAACAAGGAAGCGGTCTGCCGACCCATGAAGCTCATCGGATCGTCCACCAGCCCGTACGTGCGCAAAGTGCGCATCGTCATGGCCGAGAAGAAGCTCGACTACCAGTTCGTCGAGGAGGACGTCTGGAACAGCGACGCGATCCTCGCGTCGAACCCGCTCGGCAAGGTGCCGTGCCTCGTGATGGAAGGCGGCGAGGCGGTGTTCGACTCGCGCGTCATCGTCGAGTATCTCGACGCGCGCTCGCCGCTGGCCCGCCTGATCCCCGAGCCGAACCGCGAGCGGACCGAGGTGCGCACCTGGGAGGCGCTCGCCGACGGCATGGTCGACGCGGCGATCCTCGCCCGGCTCGAAGCGAACTGGCCGGGGCGGACTGCCGAGCAGCGCTCGCAGCCCTGGATCGACCGCCAGATGAAGAAGGTGAACGCCTCGCTCGAGGCGGTCGCCACCGGCCTCGCGGGCAAGCCCTGGTGCATCGGCATCCACATGACGCTGGCCGACGTCGCCGTCGGCTGCGCGCTCGCCTACCTCGAGTTCCGCTTCCCGCAGCTGGCCTGGCGCGGCGAGCACGCCAACGTCGCGCGCCTCGCCGACAAGCTGAACGCGCGCAACAGCTTCATCGACACCGCGCCGCCGCGCGCCTGAGAATCACGCCGCGGGCACCGCCGCGAAGCTCGACGCGCTCGCCATCGGCCAGTAGGTGCGGAACACCTGTTGCGGCAGCGCGCCGTGCAGCAGCTCGCCGGGATGGATGAAGGGCAGCAGGTTGGCGAGCAGCTTGACGCCGTGCTCGGAGTTGCGCCGCACGATATGCGACGCGGTGATCTCCGCCGGGTCGCGCAAGCCCGCTGCCTGCACCAGCTCCTTCAGCGCGAGCAGCGTGTTGTGGTGGAAGTGGTAGACCCGTTCGGCCTTGTTGGAGACCTCGAGCGCCTTCTGCCGGCGCCCGTCCTGAGTCGTCACTCCCGTCGGGCAGTTGCCGGTG
>DASXXO010000500.1:0-7465 GCA_036503045.1 Caldimonas sp.
CATGCGCTCGATGTCGGCGATGCGCGCGACCTCGAGCGGGACTGGCGCGTAGACCATCACGTCCTCGGCCTCGGCCAGGGCGTGTGCGGCCGCGGCCGCGGCCTCGAGGAAGGCGCGCGCGGCGGCGACGCTCCTCGCTTCCGCGCGCAGCACGGCCAGATGCGAGAACGGCGGCAGCCCGGCGCTTTCTCGCTCGCGCAGCTGGCCGGCCGCGAACGCCGCGTAGTCGTGGCGCCCGAGCGCCTGGTACAGAGGGTGGTTCGGATGCCAAGTCTGCAGCCACATCTCGCTCGGCATGCCGCGCGACGCGTCGCGGCCAGCGCGTCCCGCCGCCTGCATCAGCAGCGCGAACAAGCGCTCGGGCGCGCGGAAGTCGCTGCTGAAGAGCGAGGTGTCGGGATTGACCGCGGCGACGAGGCCGATGCGCCGGAAGTCGTGCCCCTTGGCGACCATCTGCGTGCCGACCAGGACGTCGACCTCTCCGGCGTGGACCGCGCCGAGAGTCGCCTCGAGCGCCCCCTTCTTGCGCGTGCTGTCGGCGTCGATCCGGGCGATGCGTGCTTCGGGAAGGAGGGTCGTGAGCTGCTCCTCGAGCCGCTCGGTGCCGCGTCCGACCGGAGCGATGTCCGGGTTGCCGCACTCCGGACAGCGGCGCGGCACCGGCTCGGCGAGACCGCAGTGGTGGCAGCGCAGCGTCCGGTCCTGCTTGTGGAAGACGCGCCAGGCGCTGCAGTGCGGGCAACCGCTCAGCCAGCCGCAGTCGCCGCACTGCAGCACCGGGGCGTAGCCGCGTCGGTTGAGGAAGACCAGGCTCTGCTCGCCGCGTGCAACGCGCTCGCGCAGCGCGTCGACGACCTGCGGCGCAAGGCCCGGTGCCGGGGCGCTCGCCGCCAGGCCGAGCGTCGCCTTCGGCACGCGCCCCATGTCGACCACGCGCACGGTCGGCCACGACGCGCCGCCGATCCGCTCGGCAAGCGCCAGCCGGTCGTAGCGGCCGGCCTCGGCGCGCCGCCAGGTCTCGAGCGAAGGCGTCGCCGAACCGAGGACGACGAGCACGCCTTCGCGCCGGCCGCGCCAGACGGCCAGGTCGCGCGCCGAGTAGCGCGCGCCTTCCTGCTGCTTGTACGAGGCGTCGTGCTCTTCGTCGACGACGATCAGGCCGAGCCGTGCGAGCGGCGCGAACACCGCGAGGCGCGTGCCGAGCACGAGATCGGCAAGGCCGAGCTGCGCCGCGAGCCAGCTGCGCAGCCGTTGCGCCGGCGTCAGGCCGCTGTGCAGCGCGACGATGCGCCGCCCGGCAAACCGGCGCGTGAAGCGCTCGATCAGTTGCGGCGTCAGATTGATCTCGGGAACGAGTACGAGAGCCTGACGGCCGGCGGCGAGCGCCGCGTCGGCGGCGCGCAGGTAAACCTCCGTCTTGCCGCTGCCGGTGACGCCGTGCAGCAACGCCGTTCCCGGCGCGCTGCGAACCATTGCAGCGCCGATCTCGGCCATCGCCAGTGCCTGTTCCTCCGTCAGCGCGGGCAGCGCGTCGTCCGCCGCAAAGGCCTCGTTCGACGTGTCGGCCCACTCTCGCCGCAACCGCCGCACGCGGTCGGCGACGGCGTCGCGGCCGAGTCGACGCAGCTCCGGAGGGAGAACCGCAAGAGCGATCTCGCCGACGCTGCGCTGGTAGTAGCCCGCGACGAACTCGACGAGTGCGCACCAATCGGGCGAGAGCGGCGGCAGCGCGTCGCAGACGGCGGCGATCTCGCGCAGCGCTTCGGGAGCACTGTTCGCCGCGCCCGCTGACCACGTCAGCCCTGCAACTTCGCGCCGTCCGAAGGGCGCACGAACCAACGTGCCCGGCTCAAGCGGGTGCTGACTTCGATAGCTCAGCGCCGGCGTCAGTGCAGCATGCCGGGGTGCGTCGACGAGCACCGCGACGACGCAGTCAGCCATCGCCGAGAAGCATGGGGGGCAGGCCGTCCGCGAACTTGAGTGAAAAATCAGGTTCAGGCGGTAAGTTCATGATTCTTGGCAGGTTTTGCATTTCTCCACCGCGCCTGTGGACAACTTTGTGGGTAAGCACCGCCGCTCGGCCAAAAACGCAAGTCCTGGCTTGCTTGCAGACATCCTGCCCGGTTTCGCGGCAGCAGAACGGCCCCAGCAAAATCAACAACTTAGCGGAACCGGCGGATGACGCGATGACGCGGCGCAACAGAACGTCGTCGCTCTATGACAGGATCAAGTCATGGGGATAAGTCAAGCCCTGAGTGCTCACTCACCCGAACGACGTCACGCTGGGCGCCGTTCGTGAACTGGATCACGCCTTGGCACCGTGATAAGGCGGTGAGAGGGCATGCACCGCATCGACCAGCGCCGTGACGCTCTCCGGTGGGGCGTGCTGGCTGATGCCGTGGCCGAGATTGAAGACGTGCCCGTTGCGGGTCGCTCCCGCGTCCGCACGACCGAAGCTGGTCAAGGCATGCGCGACCTCGCTTCGGATCGCCTCCGCGCCAGCGAAGAGCACCGCCGGATCGAGGTTGCCTTGCAGCGCCACGCCGTCGCCGACGCGCGCGCGTGCGCCTCCGAGATGCACCGTCCAGTCGACGCCGACGACGTCGGCGCCCGATGCCGCGATCTCCTCGAGCCACGGTCCGCCGCCTTTGGTGAAGACGATGCGCGGCACGCGCCGGCCGTCGGCGTCGCGCTTCAGCAGGCCGAGCACCTTGCGGGTGTAGGCCAGACTGAAAGCCTGGAACGCGCCGTCGGCGAGCACGCCGCCCCAGCTGTCGAAGACCATCACCGCCTGCGCGCCTGCGTCGATCTGCGCGTTGAGGTACGCGGCGACCGCCTCGGCATTGATCGCGAGGATGCGATGCAGCAGGTCGGGCCGGTCGTAGAGCATGGTCTTCACGAGCCGGTAGTCGTCGGAGCCCTGCCCCTCGACCATGTAGCACGCGAGCGTCCACGGGCTGCCGGCGAAGCCGATCAGCGGCACGCGGCCGGCCAGCGCGCGCCGGATCTCGGCAACGGCGTCGAAGACGTAGCGCAGCCGTGCCAGGTCGGGAACCGCGAGCCGCGCGACCTGTGCCTCGTCGCGCAGCGGCGCGGCGAAGCGCGGCCCCTCGCCCTCGGCGAACGAGAGGCCGAGGCCCATCGCGTCGGGAACGGTGAGGATGTCGCTGAAGAGAATCGCGGCGTCGAGCGCAAAGCGGTCAAGCGGCTGCAGCGTCACCTCGGTCGCGAACGCCGGGCTCGTCGCCAAGCCCATGAAGCTGCCGGCACGGGCGCGCGTGGCGCGGTATTCGGGCAAGTAGCGGCCGGCCTGGCGCATCAGCCAAACCGGCGTGTAGCCGGTCGGCTGCGACAGGCAGGCGCGGAGGAACGTGTCGTTCGCGAGCGGCGCAGGCATCGGCGGATTGTCGCCGCGCCGTACCATAATCCGCGCCACCGAGGAGCCGAGATCCGACCATGCTCGCCAACGATGTGTTGCACACGGTCGGCAACACGCCGCACATCCGCATCAACCGGCTGTTCGGATCGACCCACAGCGTCTACGTGAAAAGCGAGCGCGCCAACCCGGGCGGCTCGATCAAGGATCGCATCGCGGTCGCGATGGTCGAAGCGGCCGAGGCCTCGGGCGCGCTCCGGCCGGGCGCGACGATCGTCGAGCCGACCTCGGGCAACACGGGAGTCGGCCTGGCGATGGTCGCGGCGGTCAAGGGCTACAAGCTGGTCCTCGTCATGCCCGACAGCATGAGCGTCGAGCGACGCCGCCTGATGCTCGCCTACGGCGCCACCTTCGTCCTGACGCCACGCGAGAAGGGCATGAACGGGTCGATCGCCAAGGCGCAGGAGATCGTCGCTTCGACGCCCGGGGCGTGGATGCCGCAGCAGTTCGACAACCCGGCCAACATCGACGTGCACATGCGCACGACCGCCGAGGAGATCGCGGCCGACTTCCCGAGCGGCATCGACGCGCTGATCACGGGGGTTGGCACGGGGGGTCACATCACGGGCTGTGCGACGGTGCTGAGGAAGATGTGGCCGAGGCTGAAGGTCTACGCGGTCGAGCCGGCGGCGTCGCCCGTGATCAGCGGCGGCAAGCCGGGCCCGCATCCGATCCAGGGCATCGGCGCCGGCTTCATCCCGAAGAACCTGCACGTCGACGTGCTCGACGGCGTGATCCTGGTCGAGGCCGAGGCGGCGCGCGAGATGGCGCGGCGCTCGGCGCGCGAGGAAGGCCTTCTCGTGGGCATCTCGTCGGGCGCGACGCTCGCAGCGATCGCGCAGAAGCTCCCCGAGATCGCCGCCGGCGCGACGGTGCTCGGCTTCAACTACGACACCGGCGAGCGCTACCTCTCGATCGAAGGGTTCCTTCCGGCCGAATGAAGCCCCCATGAAGCCGAAGATCCTCATCGTCGAGGACGAACCCGGCATCGCCGACACGCTGCAGTACGCGCTGCGCACCGAGGGGTTCGAGCCGCACTGGTGCGCGACGGGCGAGGACGCGCTTGCGCACGCGCGCGCGACGCCGCCGGCGCTCGTCATCCTCGACGTCGGTCTTCCCGATGTGAACGGGTTCGAGATCTTCCGGCGGCTGCGCGAGACGAACGGCGACGTTCCGGTCGTCTTCCTCACCGCACGCAGCGACGAGATCGACCGCGTCGTCGACCTCGAGCTGGGCGCCGACGACTACATCGCCAAACCGTTTTCGCCGCGCGAGCTGGTCGCGCGCGTGCGCGGCGTCCTGCGCCGCAGCGCCAAGGCCGGTGCGGCGCAAGCGTCGGCGGCCGCCGGCGCGACGACGGTGTTCGCGAGCGGCCCGATCGTCGTCGACGAAGGTCGCATGCAGGTGCGCTACTACGGCCGCGCGCTGGAGCTCTCGCGCTACGAGTTCGGCCTGCTCGAGACGCTCGCCGCGCGACCCGGCCACGTCTTCACGCGCGAGGCGCTGCTCGACCGTGTCTGGGGCGGGGACAGCGACAGCATGGACCGCACGGTCGATGCGCATGTCAAGACGCTGCGCGCCAAGATGAAGGCGATCGCGCCGGGGCTCGAGCCGATCCGGACGCTGCGCGGCAGCGGCTACGCGCTCGCCGAGGACCTGCCGCCCACCGCTTCGTGACGGCGCCTGCGCTGCGCGTCCGCCGGCGCGAAGGACCCGATTGACCAAGCGCACCCGCATCTTCATCGGCATCCTGGTCGCCTACGCGCTCGGCGTCGCGTTGCTGATGTATCGCCAGCTCGGCGACATCGATCCGCGCTACCGCGAATCGGCCGAGGACTCGCTCGTCGACACCGCGCAACTGATGGCCGCGCTGGTCGAGAGCGCATTGCCCGACGGAGCGCTGCACGTCGACGCGCTCGCGCCGGTCTTCCGCTCGCTCTACGCGCGCCGCTTCAGCGCCGCCATCTACGGCGTCGTCAAGACGCGCGTCGAGCTGCGCATGACGGTGGTCGACCGCCAGGGCACCGTGGTGTTCGATTCGCGCGCGGTAGCCGACGCTGCCGAAGCCGCCGGGGCGCCGGCGTCCGCAGCGGCGTCGCTCACGCAAGTCGGCGCCGACCACTCGCGCTGGCGCGACTTCTTCCTCGCCCTGCGCGGCAATTACGGCGCTCGCACGACCGCCGACGTCGAAGGAGATCCGCGCACCTCGGTGATGTACGTCGCCGCGCCGATCCACGACACCGCGCCGGGAGGCAGCGGCGCGATCATCGGCGCGGTCAGCGTCGGCAAGCCCGTCCAGAGCTTCGGCCAGTTCGTCGAGGCGGCACGGCGCAAGACACTCGAGCTCGGCGCGACCTCGGTCGTCGCCGTGCTGCTGCTCGTCGTCATCCTCTCGGTCTGGCTGGTGCGGCCGTTCGGCGTGATCGCCGACTATGTGCGCTACGTGCGCGCCGAGCGCAGCTTCTCCCTGCCGCGCCTCGGCCGCCGTGCGCTCGGCGCGTTCGGCGCCGCCTACGACGAGATGCGCGACGCGCTCGCCGGCCGCAACTACGTCGCCGACTACGTGCAGACGATGACGCACGAGGTGAAGAGCCCACTGTCGGCGATCCGCGGCGCGGCTGAGCTGCTGCACGAGCCGATGGGCGATGCCGACCGCGCGCGCTTCGTCGCCAACATCGCACGCGAAGCGCAGCGCATCCAGGAGCTTGTCGATCGCATGATGGAGCTGACCGCGCTCGAATCGCGCAAGCGCCTCGACCGTCTCGAGCCGGTCGCGCTGCGCGCGCTCGCCGCCGAGGTCGCGGCGAGCGCCGCGCCTGCGGCGCTGGCGCGCGGCGTCGAACTCGAGGTGCTGCCGGGCGACGCCGACCCGGTCGTCCCGGGCGACGCGTTCCTGCTCCAGCGCGCGCTCGCCAACCTGGTCGACAACGCGATCGACCTCTCGCCCGCAGGCGGGCGCATCACGATCGAGGTCGTCGCGCACGCGCGCAGCTGCGACCTGGCGGTGCGCGACCAGGGCCCCGGCATCCCGGACTTCGCCGAAGGCAAGGTGTTCGAGAAGTTCTATTCGCTGGCGCGGCCCGCGACCGCGAAGAAGAGCACCGGCCTCGGCCTGTCGTTCGTCAAGGAGATCGCCGAGCTGCACCACGGCCGCGCGACGCTGAAGAACCTGCCGGGCGCCGGCGCGCTCGCCACGCTCTCGCTGCCGCGCCGCGAACGCCCCGCCTAGCCGCCGTTGGCGAGTGTCAGCAGCAGATCGGCGTGGCACGGCCCGTTGAGGGCGCACCAGCAGGCGAGGTTGTGGCCGGCGAGCGCTGCGCGCAGCGTCTCCTTCGACGGCGGCTCGACCCCGCCAGGCGCGGCGATCTCGCCGCGCATCCAGCGCCCGTGCTGGGCGACCGCGATCGCCACGCTACCGCACTCGGCGATCGTGAAGGGGTTGCCCCAGCGCGTCGTGCGATCGACCTTGACGGTGTTGGGTGGCATCTTCCAGCCGGCGCTGCGCTTGAGCTGGACGCGCTGCGGCATGCCGGCGCGCGCGGGGCTGGCGCTCATCGCCCCCGCGCGCGCAGCGCGCTCGTGCTGTAGTCGAGCACCGCGTCGACGAGCGCGAGCAGGTGCTGCTGCAGGGTCGCGAAGCCGGCGTTCTTGGTTCGTGTCGCCTCGTCCATGTAGAGGCGCTTGTTGATCTCGAGTTGCATGCTCATGCGACCCTCCGCCGGGTTGGAATAGGCGCGAACGAGCTCGACGCCCTTGTATGGATCGTTGACGCGAACGTCGTAGCCCAAGGCGGCAAGAAAGTCGCGCACGACCTCGGTGAACTCCGCGTCGCAGGTCGTTCCGTCGCGGTCGCCGACGACGAAGTCGGGGCGCACGCGTCCGGCGCCGCCCTCGGCCTGCGCGCCACCGACCGCGTTCATCGAATGACAGTTGATGTGCCAGCTGCGCCCGAAGCGCGCGTGCGCCGCCCCGATGCGCTCGCGCACCTCGGCGTGGTAAGGGCGGTGGAAGCGCTCGATCCGCCGCCAT
>DASXXO010000501.1:0-3282 GCA_036503045.1 Caldimonas sp.
TCGGCGCCATCCTCGGCGGATCACGCAAGCGCTGCGCGTGGGGAAGCGCAAGCGCGCGCGCTCAGTAGCGCGTCGTCAGGCGCGTCAGCCAGTCGGGCGAATGCTCGAGCAGCCAGGTTTCGACCGGCTTGTCGATGCCGAGCACCAGCATCGCGCCGACGACGACCAGGCTCGCGCCGAGGATGCGTCGCGCGCCTTCGGCGGCGAAGAGCCAGCGCGCGGTGCCAGCGAAGCGAAGGCGTCGCGCGAGCGCGCCGAAGACGACGAGCGGCGTCGCCGCGCCGAGGCCGAACACCAGCATCAGCAACGCGACCTCGCCGACGCGCCGGCCTTGTGCGAGGAGCGTGGTCGCAGCGCCGAGCGTCGGCCCCACGCACGGCGTCCAGACGATACCGAGCAGCGCGCCGACCGCGAGCTGACCGCGCCAGCCACTGCCATGCGTACGGGCGATGACGGCCTCGCCGCCGCGCGCGAGAGCCGCCGTCGCGCTCGCGAAGCCGCGCTGCAGCCGCGCCGACGCCATCACGGCGCCGAAGACGACGAGCACGACGCCGGCGATTCGCCTGAGCGCTGCGCCGTCGAAGCCGATCGACAAGCCCACGGTCGCGAAGAACACACCGACGATCGCGAACGAGAGCGCGAGCCCGCAGGCGAGCGCCCAGACGCCGAAGCGGTGCTGCGCGAGCGCGCCCGCGACGACGATCGGCAGGAGCGGAACGACGCATGGCGAGAGGGTCGAAAGCGCTCCCGCGGCATAGCCGAAGAAGAAAGTCCAGACGCCGGCGTCCACGCGTCGTGCGCCGAGAGGCGCGCGCCTAGAGCGCCTTGTCGAACAGCGCCGCGATCGCTTCCTTGCGCGTCTCGCCGGTCGAGCGCGCGACTTCCTTGCCGCCCTTGAAGACGATGAAGGTGCTCTGCTGGACGACGCGAAGGCGCTGCTTGAGCGCGGTTTCGGTGTCGTAGTCGGCCGCGAGGAGCGTCAGGTCCTTGCGCTTCGGGTCGTTCAGGAGCGCGTCGACGATCGGCTTTTGCACCTTGCACGTGGGACACCACGAGGCGCGAAAGTGGACGACCGTGGGAACGCCGGCGGCGAGCGCGTGCTCGAATGCGGCCGGGGTATAGGCCACCTCGCCGGCGCCGGCGATCGTCGCCACGGCGAGCAGCGCAGCGGCGCATACGCTGCGCGCGAGCACCCTGATGCGCTTCATGTCAGATGCCGCCATACCACTCGTACCCTTCGTCTTCCCAGTAACCACCCTTGCCGCCGCGGATCTGCGCGAAGCTCTCGACCAGCTCGATCGCGCGAACGTACTTCGCCTGCTTGTAGCCGAGCTGGCGCTCGACGCGGCAGCGCAGCGGCGCGCCGTTCGTGACCGGCAGCGCCCGGTCGTTCAGCTCGTAGGCGAGGATCGTCTGCACATGGTGCGCGTCGTCGAGATCGATGCTCTCGTAGTAGCGCGAGTCGCGGTCGTCGAGCGAGGGCCCCTCCATCGAGTCGAAGCAGCGGAAGAGGACGAACTTCGCCTCCGGCTTGATCTGGACCTGGTCGAGGATCCGCGCCAGCTGGACCCCCTTCCACTTGCCGACGCAGCTCCAGCCCTCGACGCAGTCGTGGCGCGTGATCTGGGTGCGCGACGGCATCGCCCTGAGCTCCTCGAGCGTGAACTCGGCGGGCTTCGCGACCAGGCCGCCGACCGTCAGCCGGTAGTCGGCGAAGCCCGCGTCGCGCAGCGCAACGTAGTCGTCGTCGCGCGGGCTGAGCGTGCCGTTGCCGCGGAAGGTCTGCGCCACCTGGTCGGGGCCGAACTCCTGCGCCATTGCCGGGCGCGGCGCGACCACCTTCTGCGCCGCGCGGCTCAGGTGCTCGGCGCTCTGCAGCGTCGCGACGAATGATTGGTTCTGCGACAGCTTGTCGCAGCCGGCGAGAAACGCCGAGCCCGCGGCGGCGACCGCGCCGCGCAGCAGATAGCGTCGGTCGCGCTGACCCGCGCGCATGAGGGTGAAGGTCTTCTTCATGGCTGCACCTCCTTGGCGACACGGCGGTCCTGGGGAACAGCGTACCAGCCGGTGATCATCGAGCGCATCTCGTTCCACACGCCGGCGATGAACACCTCGGCGACGTGGACGACGACGAACAGCAGCAGGCCGAAGGCGGCGAGGAAGTGCAGGGTCCGCGCCGACTGCCGGCCGCCGAGCAGATCGACCCATCCCGTGAAGACCGTGTCGATGCGCGGCGACATCGCCAGCCCCGCGACGACGATGAGCGGCAGCAGGCCGAAGATGACGATCAGGTAGGTGAGGCTCTGCAGCACGTTGTAGCGCGTCGCCGCGTCACCCGTCGGATGCTTGAACCTGACGTGGTCGACGATCGAGCGGCCGATGTTCCTCAGCTCCTCGCGCGTCGGCACGAGGTCGCGCTTCAGGTGGCGGCTGACGATCGTGTAGAGCACATAGAGGATGCCGTTGACGACGAAAATCCAGGCGAAGAAGAAGTGCCAGTGCCGCGCCATGGCGAGCCACTGGCCGCTCGGGACCGTCGCCCACGACGGGAACGCGCGCGCCGCCAGGCTGCCGTCGGACGCCTTCGACAGGCCGAGCACGCCGGTCGTCGTGAACTCGGTGCCGCCGATCCGGGTGTAGCCGACCGGCCCGCTCGGCGTGTTGCGCGCGCCGAACGAGATCCAGGGCTGCGCGAACGTCGACTCGCGCCCCCAGTAGAGGGCAGGATGGGCGTTGAAGATGTTGAGGCCGCTCATCAGCAGCACCGTCAGGCAGACGACGTTGATCCAGTGCATCACGCGCACCGGCAGGCGGTGCCGGTAGATGCGGCGCTCGGCGCGGGCGCTGATGACGGGCGCCGGCGCGGTCGCTTCGATGTCCATTCGTAAGCTCTCCCCTGGTGGCCTGATGCGCTGTCGAATCGGCGTGGCGCTCCCTTACATCGCCGCGCTAGGGTACCGCCGTCATGTGTACCACCGGACGCGTCAGGATGCGCGCCTCGCTCGCGACGTCGCCGATCACCCCGTTCGCGGCGAAGCTCGACGGCGCCTCGGGCTCGAGCGCCGCGACGGCGAGATTGGCGAACGGCTGCTCGAGCGAGACATAGTAGCTCCCGGCGGCGACGTCGAGGAGCGCGGGCAGCATCTGCACCTTGAGCCGCGTCGCGGCGCCGGCGTTCGCGGCCGCGTCGGCGCTGCCGCCGACCGGCTCGCGGCCCGTCTCGCGGTAGCCCTCGCCGCGCAGCTCGCCGAGCTCGTCGAGCTGCTGGACCTCGATGCCGAG
>DASXXO010000502.1:0-3074 GCA_036503045.1 Caldimonas sp.
GAAGATGCCGCATTGCCTGGTCGTCCCGGCGACCAGGCAATGCGGCATCTTCTGCAGGTCGGCGACGACGGGAACGCCGACGATGTCCTTGCCGAGGCCGAGCGTGAGCTGCGATCCGGAATCGGCGTAAGCCTGCGAGCCGAGCACTTCCGAGAGCCGGATCGTCTGCCGCTTCGCGTTGGGCAGCTCGAGCGCCATCGTCGTCTTGCCGGGGATCGTCTCGACGACGCGGATCGAGACCAGGCCGAGCGAGCGCGCCAGGTCCTTGGCCAGGCTCACGACTTGCGCGCCCTTGACGCCGAGCGCCGGCTCGATCTCGTAGCGCGTGATCACCGGCCCGGGCGAGGCGGCGACGACACGCACCTCGACGCCGAAGTCCTTCAGGCGCTTCTCGATCAGGCGCGAGGTCATCTCGAGCGACTCGGCGCTGATGCCCTCGATGCGCTGCGGCGCGGAGTCGAGCAGGTCGACCTGCGGCAGCTTGGTGTCGACGAGCTCGCTGAAGAGGGGCTTTTGCCGCTCCTTGACGACGCGCGTGCTCTTCGGCACCTCGACCAGCGTCGGCTCGATGACGAGCGGCAGGTGCTGCTCCTTGAGCTCGTGCTCGACCTCGAGCACCTCGCCGCGCTCGCGGATCGCCGCCGCGCCGAGGCGTGCGTCCTCGGCGCGCTCGATCCGCGCGACGCGACGCGTGCGGAGCGTCTCGATCCAGGCGCCGATCGCGTCGGCGACGCGCAGCCACGAGAAGCGCAGCGCGAGCGAAGCGCCGGCGACGAGGACGGCGATCCAGAACACTCCCGAGCCGGCGAAGCCGAGCAGGCTCTGGCTTGCGCGGCCGAGAACGAGGCCGAGCACGCCGCCGGCGTGTCCGCCCGCGACCTGCCCTTCCCACTGGTACAGGCGCGTCCATTCGAGCGACGCGCTGGCGGCGAGCAGCATGGCCAAGCCGAGCCACATCGTCCACGCGGGGACGGTCGAGGGCGGCGGCGCGGGCGCGTCCACGCTCGCGCGCAGCGCCCGTGCGAGACGGCCGAGCCAGGCGCGCGCGCCGACCACGATCGCCCACCAGGCCGAATATCCGGCGAGGAAGAACGCGAAGTCCGAGAGCCACGCGCCGACCAGACCGGCGCGGTTGTGGATCGCCGAGCCGTCGCCGGAAGTCGAAAAGCCCGGGTCGGCGGCGCTGTGCGTCGCGAAGGCGAGCAACGCAAGCAGCCAGACGACGGCGCCGATCAGCAGCGCGGCCTGGTCGCGCCAGTGCGGCGAGGCGGCGGCGGAGGAGCGGAGAAGCGAGGCGGATTCCGCGCCGTCGCCGCGCAAGGAACCGAGGGGAAACGTCATCGGCGGATTGTCCGCGATGGCGGAGCGCGCCTCAGCCTGTCAGCTGCTCCTTGATCACGACCCAGCCGTTTTCCTGCGTCTGCACCATGCCGCGACCTTCGAGGTCCTTCATGACGCGGCTGACCATCTCGCGCGACGCACCGACGACTTTGGCGAGGTCCTGGCGCGAGACCTTGTTGCGGATGATCTTGACTTCGCCTTCCATCTCCGACATGTCGAGCAGCGTCCGGGCGACCCGGCCGTAGACGTCGAGGAGCGCGAGCGACTCGATCTGCCGGTCGGCGCTGCGCAGGCGCTGCACCAGGCCGCGCATGATCGCGTACGACAGGCTCGAGTTCTCGGGCAGGCAGCGCGCGAACTCGGCGCGGCCGAGGATGAGCATATCGGTCTGCACCTCGGCGCGCACGGTCGCCGAGTGCGGATCGTTGTCGATCAGGCTCATCTCGCCGACATAGTCACCCGACTGCAGCACCGCAAGGATGACCTCGCGGCCGCGCGAGTCCGCGGTCAGCACCCGGGCGCGCCCGGTCAGCAGGATGAACAGCGCGTTGGACTTCTTGCCGTGCTCGACGACGATCTCGCCGCGCCGGAAGCGGCGCTTGACGACGCTGTCGGCGATGCCTTGCGCCTGCTCGTTCGTCAACAGCGAAAAGAGCGGAACGCGCCGGATGAGATCGAGATTCGAGAGCATCGCCATACTGAGGAGCCTTTCTGGTTGCGGGCGCAGTCGCGCGGCCGTGGACAATCTCACGTGCACGCGCTGGGGCTATTGTCACCATTACGAGCGTTGATACCAGCAGGTTTCACCCGCATGTCAGACTTGCGGCGCCGCTGCCACACCCCGACCACACATTCGCCGCCATGCCCTTGCCAATCCATCACGCAGGCGTTCTCATCCTCGGCTCCGGACCCGCGGGGTACACGGCGGCGGTCTACGCGGCGCGCGCGAACCTCAAACCGATGCTGGTCACGGGCATCGCGCAAGGCGGCCAGCTGATGACGACGACCGACGTCGACAACTGGCCGGCCGACGTCGACGGCGTCATGGGCCCGGACCTGATGCAGCGCTTCCTCAAACACGCCGAGCGCTTCGACACCAAGGTGATGTTCGACCACATCAACGAGGTCGACCTCTCGAAGAGGCCCTTCGTCGCGCGCGGCGACTCGGCGCACTACACCTGCGACACGCTCGTCATCGCGACCGGCGCTTCGGCCAAGTATCTGGGGATTGCGAGCGAGCAGGCGTTCATGGGGCGCGGCGTCAGCGGCTGCGCGACCTGCGACGGGTTCTTCTACCGCGGCCAGGAAGTGTGCGTCGTCGGCGGAGGCAACACCGCGGTCGAGGAAGCCCTCTACCTGTCGAACATCGCGTCGAAGGTGCACGTGATCCACCGGCGCGACAAGTTCCGCGCCGAGGCGATCCTGGTCGACAAGATGATGGCCAAGGTCGGCGACGGGAAGATGCAGCTGCACCTGTGGTCGACGCTCGACGAGATCCTCGGCGACGACAGGGGCGTGAGCGGCGTTCTGATCCGCAGCGTCCAGAACGGCAGCACCTCGGAGATCGCGCTCACCGGTTGCTTCATCGCCATCGGCCACCAGCCGAACACCGACATCTTCAAGGGTCAGCTCGAGATGCGCGACGGCTACATCCTGACCAGGAGCGGCCTCGACGGCTTCGCGACGATGACGAGCGTGCCCGGCGTGTTCGCCGCCGGCGACGTGCAGGACCA
>DASXXO010000503.1:0-2421 GCA_036503045.1 Caldimonas sp.
CGGCGCGCAGGCGCTTTCCACGAACTACGAGATCGTCGGACAGACGGGACTCGACGACGATCTGATCGGCTTTCTCGGCCTGACCGGGTTCAAGGCAGGTGGCGTGGGCCTGGTCGGCTACCACGACTCTCGCGACCTCCAGGACGCGCCGAAGCGCGGGTGGGTCCTCAATGTCAACAGCGTCGCCTATCGCCAGAGCATCGAGGGCAGCGACAACTTCGACGTCTACCGGCTCGACTACCGGCACTTCTGGAGCCACGGCGAAGGCCATGTGTTCGCGCTTCGGCAGAGCAACCAGTGGACGCACGATGCCCCGTTGGGGGCCTATGCGCCGGTGCAGTTGCGCGGCTACACGATGGGGGAGTATCTCGGCAAGTCGATGTCCGCGATCGAAGTCGAGGAGCGTCATCGGCTTGCCGAACGCTGGACGGCGACGCTCTTCGGCGGCATGGCCTGCCTGTACGGCGCCAATCGCAGCGGTTGCTCGGGATCGGATCTCTTCCCGGGCGTGGGTGTGGGCGTGCAGTACATCCTCAAGCCCGCCCAGGGCATCGTCGCCAACCTGGAGTTCGCGGCCGGAAAGGACGGCAACAACGCGCTCCTCTTCAAGATGGGCTACGCCTGGTAGAAGCGCTATGGTCACGTATCGCCACTGGAGGAATCCTCGATGAAGATTGCCTTTTTCGGAACCGGCCTGATGGGCACGGGGTTCGTGCGCCGCTTGCGCGCGAGCGGTCACGACGTCAACGTCTTTAACCGCACCCTCGAGAAGGCGCGCGCGCTCGAAGCCGACGGTGCGCGCGTTTTCGCCGACCCTGCCGCAGCGCTCGCGGGCGCCGAGCGCATCCACCTTTCGCTCGCCGATGACGCTTCGGTCGACGCCGTCCTCGAGCCGCTCGCCGAGCGCATCCCGCAAGGCACCTGGATCATCGACCACACGACGACCGCGGTCACGCCGACCGCCGAGCGCGTGAAGCGCTGGGACGCGCGCGGCCGGACCTTCGTCCACGCGCCGGTGTTCATGGCGCCGTCGAACGCGCTCGAAGGCACCGGGCTCATGCTCGTCTCGGGAGCGCGCGCGCGCCACGATGCGCTCCTGCCCGACCTGCAGAAGATGACCGGCACCGTCGTCTACATGGGAGAAGCTCCCGAGCGCGCGGCGGCGTTCAAGCTGTTCGGCAATCTGACCCTGATCGGCATCCTGGGCGTGCTCGGCGACGTCAACCGGCTCGCGCACGCGCTCGGCATCCCGACCGGCGAGGCGTTCTCGCTCTTCAAGCAGTTCAACCCGGGCCAGCTTCTTCCGGCACGCGCGGCGCGGATCGAGTCCGGCGACATGACCAAGCCCTCGTTCGAGGTCGCGATGGCGCGCAAGGACGTCCGCCTGATGATCGAGGAAGCTCAGCGCGGCGGCATCGAGCTGTTCGTCATGCCAGGCGTCGCCGCGATGTTCGACGCCGCGATCGCGCGTGGCGAAGGCGCGCTCGACGTGGCCGCGGCGGCGCGCATCCCGGGCTGACGCCTGCGGACGTTCGCGTTGGGGAAGGGAGGCTTCGTGCGGACATCGATTCGCGCCACGCTGGGCGCGCTGCTCGTTTGCTCATCATGCGCAGCCGCCGAGCTGACGGCGGTCGAGACGCGCTGGCTGGCCGGGGTCTGGCCGGTGGTCCGCTTCGCGAAGGCCGAGCGTCTGCCGCTCGACGTCGTCGTCCAGCCGCAGCCGACCCCGGGGTCGGCGCCGCTCGCGCTCGGCTTCGTCGATGGCCGCTGCAAGCTGGTCCTCTCGATGCGCGGCAACCCGGAAGCGCAGGCGACGCTCGATCGCATCGCGCCCGAGCTGCTCGACGAAGCGCTCGAACTCATGGCGGCGCACGAGCTCGGCCATTGCCGCCGCTACCTGGACGGCACCTGGCTGCGCCTGCCGACAGGATTCGTCCCCGAGAACCCCGCGGGGCTCGGCCCCGAGTTGCGTGACGCGTATCTCGCGATGCGCGCCATGCGCCGCGAGGAAGGCTATGCCGACCTCGTCGGTCTGGCGTGGACGCAGCAGCACCACCCGGGCGACTACGCTCGCCTGCACGCATGGCTCGTCGCCGAGCGCTCGCGCGACCTCGTTCCCGGCAGCCAGCACGACACCCTCGCGTGGATCCAACTCGCCGGCGCCAGCGCGCATGCCGATGCGGTGTCGATCTTCGCGGCCGCGGCCGAGCTCTGGCAGACCGGGCTCGAGGCCACCGGCGAGTGACGCTGCCGGCGCGATGACATCCCGCGCGATCACTTTGATCGGCGTTCCTCGCACAGCGCGCCGACGTCCTCGACGCCAAGGCGAGCCCGCTGCTCGGGCTGTCGAGCAGCGCCGGCGCGGTGGTCGCGGCGACCGGGCTCGACGGCGACCGGCAGGCTCGTTGCGGTGATGCAGCG
>DASXXO010000504.1:0-7955 GCA_036503045.1 Caldimonas sp.
CGTGCCGGGCTGGCCTTTCTTCAGTGCGATCGGCACCGCCGCCTGCACCAGGAGGCCCGCGTCCCAGACGTGGCCGCCGAAGGTCGCGGTCGTGCCCTTGCCGTAGGCCGCCTCATAGTGGTTGACATAGTCGAGCGCCGACTTGCGCACCGGGTTGTCGGCCGGCAGTTGCGCGGCGACCAGCACCGGGCCCGAAGGCAGCAGGGTGCCTTCGACGTCCTTGCCGCCGACGCGCAGGAAGTCGTTGTTGGCGACGCCGTGCGTCTGGTAGTACTTGCCGGCGTAGCCGCGCTCCTTGAGCGTGCGCTGCGGCAGCACGGCCGGCGTTCCCGAGGCAGCGATCAGGATCGCGTCGGGCTTGGCGGCGACGAGCTTCAGCGCCTGGCCGGTGACCGACGTGTCGGTGCGCGCGTAGCGCTCGTTGGCGACGATCGTCAGGCCCTTGACCGGCGCGATCTTCGAGAACTCGCGGTACCAGCCCTCGCCGTACGCGTCGGAAAATCCGATGAAGCCGACCGTCTTGACGCCCGCGGCGGCCATGTGCGTCGCGATCGCGAGCGACATCATGATGTCGTTCTGCGGCGTCTTGAAGATCCAGCGCCGCTTGGCGTCGACCGGCTCGACGATCGCCGCCGAGGCGGCCATCGAGATCATCGGCGTCTGCGACTCGGCGGCGACGTCGATCATCGCCAGCGAGTTGGGCGTCGTCGTCGAGCCGAGCAGGACGTCGACCTTGCTCTCGGTGATGAGCTTCCTCGCGTTGGCGACCGCGTTGGTCGTGTCGGACGCGTCGTCGAGGACGATGTAGTTGACCTTCTGGCCGCCGATCGTCTGCGGCATCAGCGCGACCGTGTTCTTCTCCGGGATGCCGAGCGACGCCGCCGGCCCGGTCGCCGAGAGCGTCACGCCGACGTTGATGTCGGCACGCGCGGAGCCGAGCGTGCTCGCCGCGACGACGCCGGCGACGAGAGCGTTTCTGAGGATCGACATGGAGCGTCTCCGTTGGGGGGATGGGAATTCGAGCGTGCGGGCTTGCGCGCCGGCGCGCGCACGGCGCCGATGCCGCCGAAGAACAGGTCGGCGACGACCGGCGCGAGGTCGGCGTGGCTGAGCTCGCCCTTCGGCTGCAGCCACGTGAACATCCAGTTCATCATGCCGAAGAGGAGCATGGCCAACGGCTTTTCCAGGCCCGCGCGCCCGACTTCCGGGCGAACGGCGGCGATCGCATCGGCGAAGGCGGCGACGACGCGCCGCTCGCCGCCGAGGACGCGCTTGCGCTCAGCCGCGGCGAGAAAGCGCACGTCCTCGGTCAGCACGCGGTGCTCGGCCTGCGCGCCGGCGTAGGCGACCAGGAAGGCGTCGATCAGGCGGCGCAGGCGCGCTTCGGGCGCGAGCTTCGCGGCGTCGATCGCGGCGACGAGCGCGAGCAGCCTGGCGATGTGCGCCTCGGCGATCTCGGCGAGCAGCTGGTGCTTGTCGCGCACGTAGTGGTAGAGCGAAGGCTTCGAGACGCCGCACGCCTCGGCGACCTCGTTCATCGACGTCGCCGTGTAGCCGCGCCGCGCGAACAGCTCGGCGGCGCGCGCGAGGATCGTCTCGCGCTGCAGCTCGTAGCCTCGGGAACGTCCGCGCGGCATGCTGGGGACCCCTAGCGCTCGTCGAACGAGAGGACGACGCGCCCGGTGAGCGGATGCGACTGGCAGGTCAGCACGTAGCCGGCCGCGACCTCGTGCTTCTCGAGCGCGAAGTTGCGCTCCATCCGCACCTCGCCTTCGAGCAGCTTGGCACGGCAGGTGCAGCAGACGCCCGACTTGCACGAGAACGGCACCTCGAGCCCCGCGGCCGCCGCGGCGTCGAGGACGTTGCCCTGCTCGGCGTGGAAGTCGATCTCGCGCGCGATGCCGTCGCGGATGATCGTCACGCGCGCGTCGGCGGCGTCGCCTGCGCGCGCCGGCTGCAACGGCGCGCGTCCGGGGCCGCTCTCGTTCGGAATGCCGAAGCGCTCGATATGGATCCGCTCGGCCGGAACACCGGCCGCGCGCAGCGCCGCCTCGGCCTCGTCGTTGACGCCGTGCGGCCCGCACACGAAAGCGTGGTCGATGCATTCGGGGTCGACCAGGGTGGCGAGGAACTCGCCGATCTTCGTGCGATCGAGCCGGCCGCTGTACAGCGGCAGGTCGACCGGCTCCTGCGAGAACACCATGTGCAGCGCGAGGCGCGAGAGGTAGCGGTTCTTGAGGTCCTCGAGCTCCTCGGTGAACATCGTCGAGCGCTGGCGGCGGTTGCCGTAGATCAGCGTGAAGGTCGACTTCGGCTCGGCGCCGAGGACCGCCTTCAGGATCGACAGGATCGGCGTGATGCCGCTGCCGCCGGCGACGCCGAGGTAGTGGCGCGCGGCATTGCGGTCGAGCGGAACGAAGAAGCGACCCTCGGGCGTCATCACCTGCAGCGTGTCGCCCGGGCGGAGCGTCTCGCTCAGCCAGGTCGAGAAGACGCCTCCCGGAACCTTGCGCACGCCGACACGCAGCTCCCCGTCGGCGGGGGCAGCGCAGATCGAATACGAGCGCCGCTCCTCGTTGCCGCCGATCGTGTGACGCAGCGTCAGGTGCTGGCCGTGGGTGAAGCGGAACTGCTCGGCGAGCTCGGGCGGGACGTCGAACGAGACGACGATCGCCTCGTCGCTCTCGGGGCGCACGCTCTTGACGCGCAAGGTATGGAAGTGGAGCGCCACGGGGCCGTCAGATCGGTTTGAAGTGCTCGAACGGCTCGCCGCAGGAGCGGCAGCGCCAGAGCGCCTTGCAGGCGGTCGCACCGAAGGCGGCGAGCCGCTCGGTGTTCGTGCTCGCGCAGCGCGGGCACGCGAGCGGCGCGACCGCGCGCGGCACGAAGCGCAGCACCGCGCCCTTGGCGGGATCGACCGGAGCGGGCGGCGCAATGCCGTAGTCGCGCAGCTTGGCGCGCCCTTCGGCGCTGATCCAGTCGCTCGTCCATGCGGGCGCGCGCTGCATGCGGATCCGCGTCGGGCCGAGCCCGGCGTCGTCGAGCGCGCTGACGATGCTCTGCTCGATCACCTCGGTCGCCGGGCAGCCCGAGTAGGTCGGCGTGACGACGACGACGAGCGCGTCGCCCTCCTCGACGACGGCGCGGACGATGCCGAGGTCGACGACCGAGACGACCGGCACCTCGGGATCGAGGACGCCGTCGAGGACCGCCCACGCGCAGGCCGAGCGTCCCGGGCCGCCCTGCTCCGCGGCGACCCCCTTCGCAAACACGACGCCGACCTCGCTCACCACACCCCGCCCGGATACGCGCGCTGCAGATGCTGCATCTCTGCCAGCACGTAGCCGAGGTGCTCGCTGTGGCGGCCGACCTTGCCCGTGCTGCGGAACGCCCGCTCGGCAGGCAGCGCGAGACCGGCAGCGTCGAGGACGGCACCGAACTCCGCGCGCCACTCGTCGCGCAGGTCGGACCAGCGCGGGCCGAGACCCGCCGCATCGGCCGCATCGTCGACCGCGTCGCCTTCGAAGATCTCGGCGACGTACGGCCAGAGCAGGTCGAGCGCAGCCTTCAGGCGCGCCGCCGATTCGGCAGTGCCGTCGCCGAGGCGGACGACCCAGCCGGCGGCGTGCTCGTGGTGGTAGCGCGCCTCCTTCACCGCCTTGCCGGCGATCCCGGCCAGCTCGGCGTCGCTCGAATCGGCGAGGCGCTCCCAGAGCAGCTTCAGGAAGATCGCCATCGCCACGTTGCGCAGCATCGTCAGCGCGAAGTCGCCGCGCGGCAGCTCGACCAGCGTGCAGTTGCGGAAGTCCCGCTCCTCGCGCAGGAACGCGAGCTGGTCCTCGTCGTGCGCGTCGCCGCCGAGCGCCGCCTCGAGCGCGCCGGCGCGCGTGAGCACCGCACGCGCCTGGCCGACGAGGTCGAGAGCCATGTTGGTGAGGGCGATGTCCTCCTCGACGATCGGCGCGTGGCCGCACCACTCGGCGAGGCGCTGCGCGAGGATCAGGCAGGTGTCGCCGATGCGCAGCAGGTACTGCACCGACGGGTGCGGCGAGACGGTGATCGACGATGCCGGCACGCTGGGCCTCACATGTGGTCGAGCGACTTCGGCAGCTCGTAGAAGGTCGGGTGACGGTAGACCTTGTCCTCCATCGGATCGAAGTACGACGACTTGTCTCCCGGGTCGCTCGCGGTGATCTGGTCGGAGCGGACGACCCAGACGCTCGTGCCTTCCTGGCGCCGCGTGTAGACGTCGCGCGCGAGCTGGATCGCCAGCTGCGGATCGGCGGCATGGAGGCTGCCGCAGTGCTTGTGGTCGAGCCCCGCCTTGCTGCGAACGAAGACTTCCCAGAGCGGCCATTCGCCGCGCCTCGGCGCGCGACCTGTGGGCTCGGCCGGCGGCCCGGGGATCTTGCCCGGGGTCACCGCGGGGCTCATGCCGCCTCCCGCAACTGTTCCTGCTTCGCCGCATGCGCGAGCGCCGCGTCGCGCACCCACGCGCCGTCGTCCCAGGCCTTGACGCGCGCCGCGAGCCGCTCGCGATTGCACGGGCCTTCGCCGCCGACGACCTGCCAGAACTCGCGCCAGTCGATCGGCCCGAAGTCCCAGTGGCCGCGCCCCTCGTTCCAGCACAGCTCGGGGTCGGGCAAGCTGACGCCGAGGATCTTCGCCTGCTCGACGGTCGCGTCGATGAATTTCTGGCGCAGGTCGTCGTTGCTGATCCGCTTGATGCCCCAGCGCATCGACTGCTCGGAGTTCGGTGACTCGCTGTCGGGCGGGCCGAACATCATGAGGCTCGGCCACCACCAGCGGTCGACGGCGTCCTGCACCAACGCCTTCTGCGCGGCGGTGCCCCTGGTCATCATCGTCAGCAGCGACTCGAATCCCTGGCGCTGGTGGAACGACTCCTCGCGGCAGATGCGCACCATCGCGCGCGCGTACGGCGCGTACGAGCAGCGGCAGAGCGGCACCTGGTTCATGATCGCCGCGCCGTCGACCAGCCAGCCGATCGTTCCCATGTCGGCCCAGGTGAGCGTCGGGTAGTTGAAGATCGAGCTGTACTTGGCCTTGCCGGAATGGAGCGCATCGACCAGCTGGTCGCGCGACGTGCCGAGCGTCTCGGCGGCAGCGTAGAGGTAGAGGCCGTGGCCGGCCTCGTCCTGCACCTTGGCCAGCAGGATGGCCTTGCGCTTCAACGTCGGCGCGCGGCTGATCCAGTTGCCCTCGGGCAGCATGCCGACGATCTCGGAGTGTGCGTGCTGGCTGATCTGGCGCACCAGGGTCTTGCGGTAATGCTCGGGCATCCAGTCCTTCGCCTCGATGAAGTCGCCGGCGTCGATGCGCGCATCGAACCCGCGCTGGCGCTCGATCTCCTCGGCCGAGCGCACCGCCTTCGGCGCGTCGTCGCGGTCCTTGCCCATCGTGTCCATCGCTTGCGTGTACATGCGAATCCTTTCGTGCGAGCGCGATCCGCTCAGCGCAGCTGCTTGGCGAGGAAGACCTCGACCCGCTTCCAGAAGTCGATCCTGTTCTCCGCCTTGAGCCACCCGTGGCCTTCGTCTTCGTAAACGATCCACTCCGGCTCGTGGCCGCTCGCGCGCATCGCGGCACGCATGCGCGTGCCGTGCTCGATGGGCACGCGCCGATCCTCCTGGCCGACCGCCATGAGGATGGGGATGCGGATCTCGCCGGCGCGCTCGACCGGCGCCGCTGCCTTCAGAAGCTCGGCATCCTTGACGGGGTCGCCGAGCAGGAGCGGAGTCGAGAACTCGCGCATTTCGCGGTTGTAGTCGTTCTGCCAGGTGTTCGCGAACAGCAGGCGCGGGTCGGTCACCGCCACGTACGCGACGCCGCAGCGGTACAGATCGGGATAGCGAATCGCGCCCATCAGCGTCGCGTAGCCGCCGTAGCTGCCGCCGGCGATGCAGATCCGCTTCGGATCGACCAATCCCTTGCTCGCGGCCCAGCGCGCTGCATCGGCGACGTCGTCCTGCATCGTCGTGCCCCAGTTCTTCCAGCCTTTGCGGAAGTGATCGAAACCGTAGCCCCTGCTCCCGCGAAACTCGGGTTCGATGACGACATAGCCTCTGGATGCGAGAAATTGCGCTGCAGCGTCCCACTCCCAGCGCGTGCCGCGCAGCCATGGACCGCCGTGGACAAGGACGACGGCAGGGCGCGGCCCGTCCGCCTTCTGCTGAGGCGTCGTCACCCAGACCGGCAGGTCCTCGCCGTCGCGCGCCTTGATCCGGTGCAGATCGAGCGTGGCCATGCGGCGCGGATCGATCGCCGGCCTGACGCTGCCGACCGGCAGCCAATCGCCGGTCTTCTCGTGATAGATCCAGTAATCCCCTGGTGCGCGATCCGAGTACGAGCGAACGAGGGCGAACTCGCCGTCGCAATTGCCGCAGCTGATCCGGTTGATTCGCCCTGGAAAGCGCTGATCGGCGAGCTGCTGCAGCGCCTTGCGGTGCGGGTCGAACCAGATCGACGTCTCCGCGTCGGTTTCGAGGCGAACGCCCACGACCTTGCCTGAGGCAGACAGCAGCACGTCGCCGCTGAAGTCGAAACCGGGCGCGGAAGCGATCGGTTGCGCCTCGGGAGCGCCGCTCTTCAGATCGAAGCGCGTCAGCACCGACGTCGACTCTGCGGTCCGCGTCGTCACGTACAGCGTGTCGGACGCATCGACCGCGACCGGCCCCCAAGACAGCTGAGAGAAAGGCGCGTGGACGAGCGAGCGCCACTCGCCCGCGCCCTTGGGATGCCAGAACATCTCGACGGCGCCGTCGCGCCAGCTCGCCGCCACCCGCGCCTCGCCTTCGTGGTCGAAGATCCACTCGGTGGCGTACGTCGGATAGCCGAGCACGGTCGCGGTGACGCGCCCGGTCGCAACGTCGACCCGCTTGGGCGTCACCGATACGAGTTCGCCGACGTTGTCGAGGTGTTGCTCGCCCACGATGACTTCGTTGCCGCCGCTGAGGGGCACGTCGAGCAGTCGATGGCGCCAGTTGAGACCGCTGCTTGCAATGCGGCTGCCCGTCTCGGACGGCGTCCCCCATGACGGGTTGATCAGCATGCGCGCGGCGCCGCCCTCGCGCCGCACCGACGCCAGCCCGGAGCCGAACCGCTGGTCTCCGCCGCCCATCTGCAGGTCGATGAGGTCGTAGACCAGCCAATCGTCGTTGACCCATTGGAAAGACTTGATGTCGACGCGGCGGTCCGCGGCGACGACGACCGGCGGTTTCGAAAGCCCGCTGTCGACGACGGCCAGCGCAAGCCGGCCGTCCTGACCGGGCACCGTGAGCGCGAGGTACTTGCCGGAAGGCGACAAGCGCGCCGCGCCGATCTCGGGATGCGAGAAGAATGCGGCGAGGGGGATCGGCTCCTCGGCGACCGCGTGCGACATGGGCATGCCAGCGATCACGACGACGGCGGCACTGCGCAGAAAGCTGCCGAGAAGCGAATGCGAAGACTGCATCGTCTACTCCTGGCGCGGTCGCTTGTCGACAACCCGCCGCGCCTTGCCGACCAGCGTGCGCTCGATCGAGTCGGGCGGCCCGACATCGACCGCAGTCGTGATGCCGATCAGCGTCTTGATGCGGTGGCGCAGCGCCGCCGCGACCTCGTCGCGGTTGGCGCTCGCATGCTGCGGCAACATTTCGCAGCGCACTTCGACCGCGTCGAGGTTGCCCTCGCGCGTGACGACGAGCTGGTATTGCCCGGAGAGCTGGCCGTGCGCGAGGACGACCTCCTCGATCTGGGTCGGAAACAGGTTGACGCCGCGAATGATCAGCATGTCGTCGCTGCGGCCGACGATCTTGCCCATGCGGCGCATCGCCCTTGCGGTCGGCGGCAGGAGGCGGGTCAAGTCGCGCGTGCGGTAGCGGACGACGGGCAGCGCCTCCTTGGTGAGCGTCGTGAAGACGAGCTCGCCCTCCGCGCCGTCGGGGAGGACCTTGCCG
>DASXXO010000505.1:0-10969 GCA_036503045.1 Caldimonas sp.
TGCCGAAGAACAACGCAAGCCAAGTGTGCAAGCTTGTCCGCTTTGGTGGCTTGACGCCGTGCTTCAGAGAGCCAGCCGCGCTCGTGCTGGTTTCCGAACCGCATTCTTTGCATTTGGCCAACGCCATATCGTCCCTCGGTATGTCGTCCGAAGGGCCGACCTGTTGCGCGGATTGTCCCGGTTCACTGGGACAGAAATGCGAGCGCGATGGTGCCCAATCTCACGCAACCCACAAATGAAGACAGGCTGGCTCGACAGAGCCGCCTCGCCGCAATTGGATCACCGAATTCATCGGGCATGTACCGCGTCGGGGGTTGTCGTCCGATCCGGACTGGGTCTTCGATTCGGCCAACGAGCTGTACTCGGAGTGGAGCGGCTTAGATCCCGACTCGGCTTTGGTCTTGACCGCGGATCCGAAGAACAACAACACGCCGATCGCGTGATCTAGCAGCCGCGATGGAACTGGTCGAGGCTCCCTACGGTTGCGCGTGTCATCGACAGTGATGTGCCGGCGCCGCCGTGGGCGCGCACGACCTTCAGGGGTGCGGTCAGGTGAAGCGCCTCGCCATGGCCCCGATATCGGGCGACGGCGCCGGTACGCCGATGATTGCGCGCGTCAAGAGGACAACTCGTTCTGGTTGCGCCACAGGAACGACCGCATCACCGCAGCGGTCGAGGATTCCCGCCGGGAGAGCACGAGGCGATCTTCGACATCGGCGCGGGCGCTTCACAAATCCGCACGCGCGTCGCGCGCGATCGATCGCGGCACCTCGATCGGCATCTCGAGCAGGATCTGCGCCATTCCCTTGCCGAGCGGATCGAGCCGGCGCGACGACATTCCGCCGCCGTCGAGCGCTTGGTGCAGCACGAAGTTGATCGCCGCGATGCCGGGAAGGTGGAAGCGCTCGACCTCGCCGCGCACGAGATGGGCGAGCCAGCCCTTGACGCGCAACGGCGTCAAGCGATCCCAGAGCAGCGGCAGCCATTCGGCGCGCCGCGCGACGATGCCGACGTTCGAGAGATCGCCCTTGTCGCCGCTGCGCGCCCAGGCGAGGCGAACGAGCGGGATCGGCTCGGAGCTCTCGACGACGACTCCATGCGCGGGGAGCTGCGGAACGACCGGCGGGGCAGGCCGCGGCACCGCGCCACCGGCGAGCGGCACCCCGATCTTCTCGCTTCGTTCGCCGAGCGCGATCGAGACCGGCACGGCGCGCTTGTCGAGCAGGAACGAGAAGGGCTTCACCAGCGGTGACACCGATGGTCTGCCGCCTCCCGGCCCGGTCGTTCCCGGCGACCACGACGTGCCCGCCGGTGCGATCTCGCGCGCGAAGATCTCGAGCGCGCGCCGGTCGGCATGGTCGGCGACGACGCGCAGCATCACCTCGCGGCTGGTGCGCGTTCGCGAGCGCGGCCCGTACGACGTTTCGGCGCCGATCACCTCGACGTGCGCCGCGCGGTAGTCGGCGAAGCCGCTCTCGCGCAACAGTCGGCGCGTGCGTTCGACGATCGCGGCGCCGGTGCGCTCGGCCTTCTGCACCGCGTCGATGCCGACGATCACGAGCGTGCCGGCGGCGCGAAAGCCGTCGAGCGCGGTCGCCGAGACCTTGTAGGTGTCGGTCGGCGCGAGACCGCGCGCGCCGCGCACGCGCACATGCTGCGGATCGTCCTGCTCGATCGTGACGGCGCGGAAATCGCAGATCACGTCGGGCAGCACGTAGGCGCCGGGATCGCCGATCTCGTAAAGCAGCTGCTCGGCGACCGCGCCGCGCGCGATCAGACCGCCGGTGTCGTGCGGCTTGGTGACGCGAAAGGTTCCGTCGGCGTTGCACTCGACGATCGGGTAGCCGATCGTCGCCCAGTCGGGGACCGACTCCCAGTCGGTATAGAGCCCGCCGGTGGCCTGGCAGCCGCATTCGATGATGTGGCCGGCGAGGCTGCCCGCGGCGAGCAGGTCGTAGTCGCTCGCGCTCCAGCCGAACTCATGCATCAGGGGCCCGAGCGCAAGCGCGCTGTCGACGACGCGTCCGGTGACGACGATGTCGGCGCCCGCGGCGAGCGCACGCGCGATCGGCAGCGCGCCGAGGTAGGCGTTCGCGCTGACGACGCGTTCGGGCAGCGCCTCGCCGCTGAACATGTCGCGCGTTCCGCCAGCGGCGAGCGACGCGACCTGCGCGCTGACGTCGTCGCCCTCGACGACAGCGACCTTCAGCGCCAGCCCGGCCGCGGCGATCATCTTCTCGAGCGCGGCGACGCAGGCGCGCGGATGGATGCCGCCGGCGTTGCTCACGACCTTGATCTTCTTGGCCGCGATCTCGCCCAGCACCGAGCGCATCGCCACCTCGACGAAGTCGGTCGCGTAGCCCAGCTCGGGGCGCTTGAGGCGCGCCGCGGCGAGGATCGCCATCGTCGTCTCGGCGAGGTAGTCGAAGACCAGATAGTCGAGCGGACCGGAGCGGACCAGCTGCGGGGCGGCGACGCGGCTGTCGCCCCAGAAGCCCGATGCGCCGCCGATGCGAACGATCTTGCCCGCCATCGCGTTCTCCCGTCGTGAGCGCGAAGCGTAGCAACACGCGCCGGCCGCTGGGGGCGTCGGACCGCCGCTAAACTGGTTCGCTTCCAGGACGCGCGCACGTGGACATCCTCGATCCCTCGGCCCTGCCAGATCGCTTCGCCTCGGTCGAGACGCTCGACGAGTTCATGACACGGCCGAGCCGCGCGCTCGTCGACGATCTCGCGCGCGTCGACGGCGACCTGATGATCCTCGGCGTCGCCGGCAAGATGGGGCCGACGCTCGCCCGCCTCGCCAGGCGCGCGTCGCCGACCCGCCGGGTGATCGGCGTCGCCCGTTTCAGCGATCCGACGGTGCGCGATCAGCTCGCGGCGCACGAGATCGAGACGATCGCCTGCGACCTGCTCGACCGTTCCGCGATCGCCGCGCTGCCGGCGGTGCCGAACGTCGTGTTCGCCGCCGGGCACAAGTTCGGCGCGAGTGGCGCGCCGGCGCTCACCTGGGCGATGAACACGCACGTTCCGGCGCTGGTCGCAGAGCGCTTCCGCGCGTCGAGAATCGTCGCCTTCTCGACCGGCAACGTCTACGGCTTCTCGCCCGCGGGCCATGCGGGCGCGAGCGAATCGACGCCGCCGGCGCCGGTCGGCGAGTACGCACAGTCGTGCCTCGGCCGCGAGCGCATGTTCGAGTTCTTCTCGGCGCGCCACGGCACGCCGGGCCGGATCGTCCGCCTCAACTACGCGATCGACATGCGCTACGGCGTGCTGTTCGACGTCGCCTCCAAGGTCCGCGGCGGCGAGCCGATCGACGTGACGATGGGCCACGTCAACGTGATCTGGCAGGGCGACGCGAACGCGCAGGTGCTGCGCTGCCTCGCGCACTGCACGACGCCGCCGACGCCGATCAACGTCACCGGGCCGGAAGCGATCTCGGTAAGGGGGCTTGCGCGCCAGTTCGCGGCGCGCTTCGGTGTCGAGGCGCGCGTCGCCGGCCAGGAAGCACCGACGGCGCTGCTCTCCGATACGACTCAGGCCACCGCGCTGTTCGGCCATCCGCTCGTTCCGCTCAGCCGCATGCTCGACTGGGTCGCCGACTGGGTCGCGTCGGGCGGCACGAGCCTCGGCAAGCCGACCAAGTTCGAGGTCCGCAGTGGCGAGTTCTGAGGCGGTCGCGCTCGAACGGCTCGGCCGTGCCGATGTCGATGCGGGAGTGCGCCTGTCCGACGGCGCGCGCTGGAACCAGACTGCCCGTGACTGGGCCTTCTTCGTCGACCACGGCGAGACGATCGGCGTGCGCGACGACGCCGGCGAGCTGGTCGCGAGCGCGGCGGCGCTGCCGTACGACGGCGGCGTCGGCTGGGTCTCGATGGTGCTCGTCGATCCGTGCCATCGCCACCGGGGAATCGCGACCCGGCTGCTCGGCGCGTCGGTCGAGGCTTTGCGTGGCGCCGGCCGGGTGCCGGTGCTCGACGCGACGCCGGCCGGGGCAGCGGTCTATCGACGTTCCGGATTCGCTCCGGGGTTCGTATTCGAGCGCTGGGAAGGCGACACGGATTGCGCCGGCGCGGGTGCAGGGAGCGCGAATCGCGAAGGCGACGCGCGCATCGCCGGCGTCGTCGAAGTGGCCGACGAGCGCGCGGTGGATGCGCTCCTTGCGCTCGATCGTTCGGTCTGGAGCATCGGTCGAGCGCCGCTGCTGCGCGACTTTCTCGCGCGCCCGGGCACGCGCGCCTGGCTCGCGGCCGACGCGAGCGGCTTCGCCGTCGTTCGCGTGGGCCGCCGTGCGTACCAGCTCGGGCCGATCGTCGCCAGCGACGCAGCGTCCGCGCTCGCGCTCGCGAACGCCGCGCTTGCCAGCGTGCGCGGGCCGGTCTTCATCGACATGCCGGCCCACGCGCTGGCGCTCGCCGACGCACTCGCGCAGCGCGGCTTCGCGCGCCAGCGTCCGTTCGTGCGCATGGCGCTGGGCGACGCGCCGGCGCTCGCGGCGAGCGCACGCGTCTTCGCGGTCGCCGGCCCGGAGTTCGGCTGACATGAGCACTCGTCCCGACCGTCTCGCCACCGAGGCGCTGCGCGCGCGCTTGTTCGAGGGCCTGGCGATTCCCGCTCATCCGCTCGCGCTCGACGCTTCGCGCCGGCTCGACCGGCGCCGCCAGCGCGCGCTCTCGCGCTACTACCTCGACGCCGGCGCGGGCGGCCTCGCCGTCGGCGTGCACACGACGCAGTTCGCGATCCGCGAAGCGGGACTGTTCGAGGAGGTCCTCGCGCTCGCCGCCGAGCCGGCGCGCAACTGGCAGCGCCTCGGCCGGACTTCGGGCGCGCGACCGCTCCTCGTCGCCGGTGCGTGTGGCCACACGCAGCAGGCGACCGCCGAGGCGCGCGTCGCGCGCGAGCTCGGCTACGACGCGGTGTTGCTCAGCCTCGCCGCGCTCAAGGGCGAGAGCGAAGACAAGCTCATCGCCCATTGCGAAGCGGTCGGCGCCGAGATGCCGCTGATCGGCTTCTATCTCCAGCCGGCGGTCGGCGGGGTGGTGCTGTCGGCGTCGTTCTGGGCCCGCTTTGCGGCGATCGACAACGTCGTCGCGATCAAAGTCGCGCCGTTCCACCGCTACCGCACGCTCGACGTCGTGCGCGGCCTGATCGCGGCGCGCGCCGAGGAGCGCATCGCGCTCTACACCGGAAACGACGACCACCTCGTCCTCGACCTCGTCACGCCGTTCGACGCGATGCGCGACGGCCGGCGCGTGCGCGTGCGCTTCCGTGGCGGGCTCCTCGGCCACTGGTCGGTCTGGACGAAGAGCGCGGTCGATCTGCTCGAGCGCTGCAAGGCGTCGGCCGCTGCGCAGGACGCCGCAGGCGCGGCCGACGTCGAGCTGCTCGCGCTCGACAGCCGGGTCACCGACTGCAACAGCGCGTTCTTCGACGTCGCCAACAACTTCCGCGGCTGCATCTCCGGCTGCCACGAGGTGCTGCGCCGCCAGGGGCTGCTCGAAGGCATCTGGTGCCTCGACCCCGAAGAAGGCCTAGGCCCGGGGCAGGCAGCGCAGATCGAGCGCGTCCTCGCCGAGCACGGCGACCTCTCCGATGACGCTTTCGTCCGCGCCCATCTCGAACGCTGGCTCGCCTGAGAGCATGGCTGCTGCCGGCGCCTTCGCCCCCGCTTTCGTGCCCAAGGTCAAGGTGCTCGGCGTCGAGGCGTTCGAGCAGCCGTTTCGCCTGCGCTTGCCGTTCCGCTTCGGCGTCATCACGGTCACCGAGGGACGCCAGGCGTTCGTGCGCGTCCATGTGCGTCTCGACGACGGTCGCGAAGGCTTCGGCTACGCCGCCGAGATGCTCGCCGCCAAGTGGTTCGACAAGAACCCCGCGCTGACCGACGCCGAGAACCAGGACCAGCTGCGCAAGTCGATCGAGATCGCCGCCGACGCGTACCGTGAGGCGATCCCGTCGACGCCGTTCGACCTCTTCGCCGACCACTACCGCTACCAGATGCGTGCCGGGCGCGGCCTCGAGCTGCCGCCGCTCGTCGCGAGCTTCGGCAACGCGCTCCTCGACCGCGGCGTGTTCGACGCCGTCTGCCGCCTGCTCGGCGTGAGCTTCTGGACCGCGATGCGCAGCAACCTCGCAGGCATGACGCAGCATCCGGTCATCCCCGACCTCGGCGACTTCGACTTCAATGCCTTCCTCGCCGGCCTGGTGCCGGTGACGAGCATCGAGGCGCGTCACACGGTCGGGCTGGCCGATCCGATCATCGCCGCCGACCAGACTTCGGCGACGCGCGTCGGCGACGGATTGCCCGAGACGCTCGAGGAAGTCGTCGCGAGATACGGACAGCGCTGCTTCAAGCTCAAGTTGAACGGCGATCGGCGCGTCGATCTCGACCGGCTGATGCGGATCGCCGCGGTCCTCGACCGCGTCGCCGGCCTGCACGTCACCCTCGACGGCAACGAGCAGTACGAGGACGTCGAATCGGTCGTCGAGCTGTGGGAGGCGATGGAGGCCGAGCCGGCGCTGCAGAAACTGTGCGCGGCGACGCTCTTCATCGAGCAACCCATCAAGCGCCAGGTCGCGCTCGCGCGCAGCATCGCGCCGCTCGCGCGCCTGCGCCCGGTGATCATCGACGAGTCGGACGGCGAGCTCGACGCGTTCGTGCGCGCGCGCGGCCTCGGCTACGGCGGCGTGTCGTCGAAGGACTGCAAGGGCTTCTACCGCTCGGTGATCAATCTCGCGCGCTGCCGGCTCTGGAACGCCGAGTCGGGCGACGGCGGCTACTTCATATCGGGCGAGGACCTGACGACGCAGGCCGGGCTCTCGGTCCAGCAGGACCTCGCGCTCGTCGCCCTACTCGGCCTTGCCGACGTCGAGCGCAACGGCCACCACTTCATCGACGGGTTCGCAGGGCGGCCGCTCGCCGAGAGCCTGGCGTTCCTCGAGGCGCACCCGGACCTGTACCACGAGGAGGATCGGCGCGTTCGCCTCACGATCAGGAGCGGGCGCCTCGAGCTTGGCTCGCTCGAGTGCCCGGGCTTCGGCAGCGCCGTCGTTCCCGATCTCTCCACCACAGCGCCGATGCCCAAGGCCGCGTGGCCGCCGCAGCGGTGAACGCGAGCGCCGCCATGGACGCCATCGATCTCGGCTTCTATCGCCACCAGGGGCATCTCACCGTCAACGGCGTGTTCACTCAGCCCGAGATGGATGCGGTCGTCGCCGACATCGAAGCCTGGGGCGAGAGCTTTCTGGCCGCGCTGCCCCAGGAGCAGCGCGCCTGGTACGTCGACGGCGGGGTCCAGGCGAAGACGGTGCTGCGCAAGCTCGACAACCCGCACGCGCACCGGCCGGCGGTGCAGCGGCTCGCGCGCGATTCGCGCCTGCTCGGTCTCGTCGAGCAGTTCCTCGGCGCCGGCGTGTCGGTCTACTTCAGCCAGATCTTCTTCAAGGCGCCCGAGGGCGGCGGGCCGAAGCCTGCGCACCAGGACAATTTCTACTTCGGACCGAGCGATCCGGAGGGCATCGTCACTGCGTGGATCGCACTCGACGAAGCGACGCTCGAGAACGGTTGCCTCTACTTCGGCGAAGGGACCAACCTCGGGCCGGTCTACCCGCACGTCGCGCCGGAGGGCGAGCCGTTCAACCTGCAGCTGCCGCAAGCGCTGCTCGACAAACAGCCGATGGCACCCGCGCCGGTGCGAAAAGGCGGCGTGAGCTTCCACCACGGCAACACCTTCCACCAGTCGGGCCCGAACCACAGCACGCGCTGGCGCCGTGCGTGCGCGATGCATTACGTGAAGAACGGCGTCGAGTTCGCGACTCCTGCACTGCCGTACGACCACGCGCTGAAGCTGCGCATCACCTGATCGCCTACTCCATTCCGAGCAGCTTGTAGATTCTTCGCGTGTAGGCGCCGAACGCCTCGTGCGTCTTCAGATCGAGCGTGCGCGGGTGCGGCAAATCGATCGCGAAGTCGTCGGCCATGCGCGCCGGACCGGCGGTGAAGACGACGACCCGCGTGCCGAGGAAGACCGCTTCCGAGATGCCGTGGGTGACGAACAGGATCGTCTTGCCCGCCCCCTTCCAGATGCGCAGCAGCTCGAGGTTCATCTTCTCGCGCGTCAGCGCATCGAGTGCGCCGAACGGCTCGTCCATCAGCACGAGCTTGGGGTCGTGGACGAGCGCGCGCGCGATCGAGGCGCGCTGCTGCATGCCGCCCGAGAGCTCGTACGGCCGCTTGTCCTCGGCGCCGGCGAGGCCGACGAGCGCGAGCAGGTCCCGCGCGCGCGCGCGGCTCGCCTCGACCGGCAGGCCGAGGATCTCGGCCGGCAGGAGAACGTTGTCGAGGATCGTCCGCCACTTCAGGAGAAGCGGCTGCTGGAACACCATGCCGACGTCTTTGCTCGGGTCGAACGGCACGGCCGTCGAGCCGATCTTCACCGTTCCGGCATCGTGCGGGTGCAAGCCGGCGAGGATCTTCAGCAGCGTGGTCTTGCCGCATCCTGAAGGGCCGACGAGGCAGGCGAGCTCGCCCGGGAGGACGTCGAAGCTGGCGTCGGAGATCGCGAGGTGGGAGCGCGCCCCCTGGCCATAGGTCTTGGCGACACCGGCGAGATGGATGAACGGCTCGACCGCCATCGCCTCAGCTGAGGCGCGCATCGGGCACCACGAGCGCGCGCTCGAGCGCGAGCACCGCGCCGTAGAGCAGCATTCCGATCAGCGTGATCAGCAGCACCGCCATGAACATCGCCGCGGTGTCGAGTGTCACCTGCACTTGCAGCATGAGGTAGCCGAGGCCCTTGTCGGAACCGAGGAACTCGCCGACGATCGCGCCGGCAACGGCGAGGATCGCCGCCACCTTCATCCCCGAGAAGATGTACGGCAGCGCGCCGGGCAGCTGGATCTTGGTGAAGACCTGCCAACGCGAGCCGCGCAGCGTTCGCACCAGCTCGAGCAGGTCGGGCTCGACCTCGCGCAGTCCGCGCACGGTCGTGAGCAGGATCGGGAAGACGCAGATCGAGAACGCGATCAGCATGTTCGGCACGACGCCGTACTTGAACCAGACGATGATGAGCGGCCCGAGCGCGACCTTCGGGATCATGTTGAGGCTGACGAGGAGCGGCATCATCAGCGCCTCGAGCGGCTTCGACCAGGTGAACGCGAGCGCGAGCAGCACGCCCACCACAAGCGCGAACGCATAGCCGCCGAAGATCTCGGTCGCCGTCACGCCGGCGTTGGTCCACCAGTTGTAGTTGCCTGCGAGGATCGTCTGCGCGGTGTCGCCGGGCGACGGCATGACGAACCTCGGCACGTTGCCGAACTTGACGAACAAGTACCAGACGAGGAGCAGCGCGAGGTGCGACGCCACCGCCATCAGCGTTCGCGTCCAGCGGTCGTCGAGCGTGCGCATCGTGGTTCGGCGAGAGGGCGTGAGGCGGGCCGATGATAGGGCTCGCCCTCGGGGTCAATGCTCTCCCGGCGCGCGAGAGGCGATTGTTAGACTTTGCGCGACCTCGACACGAGCATCCTCCAGGAGACGATATGCAGCTCTTCCAGCGCATCGCTTGCGCCGCCGGCGTCGTCGCGGCGAGCCTCGCTTCGGCGCCTGCCCTCGCGCAGCAGAAGCTCGACTTCATCCTCAACTGGGTGCCGGGCGGCGACCACGCGCCGTACTACTACGCCAAGAAGATGGGCTGGTACAAGGACGCCGGCATCGATCTGAACCTCGAGCCGGGCAAGGGCTCGGCAGTCGCGGTGCAGAAGGTCGGCGCCGGCGCCAACCCGATCGGCCTCGCCGACATGCCGAACGCGCTCGTCCTGCGCGGCAAGGGCGCCGACACGGTCGGCGTGTTCAACGTCTACGCCAACTCGCCGCAAGGCATGTACTGGCTGAAGAGCTCGGGAATCAAGTCGGTGAAGGACCTCGCCGGCAAGAAGATCGGCAACCCGGCCGGCGACGGCGCGCGCACGATCTGGCCGGCGCTCGCGAAGGCGAACGGCATGGACCCTAACTCCGTGACCTGGGTCAACATCGACGCGAACTCGAAACTCGCCGCGCTGAAGGCGCACTCGATCGACGCGACGACCTCGTTCTACAACATCCACCACATCTTCAAGCGCGAGCTCGGCGACGACATGGGCTTCGTCGCCTGGAAGGACGCCGGCCTCAACACCTACGGCAACACGGTGATCGTCAACAGCGACTACCTGGCGAAGAACAAGGCGACCGTCGCCGCGTTCGTCAAGGTGACGCAGAAGGCGTTCGCCGCCTGCGTCGCGACGCCCAATCCGTGCGTGCAGGCGCTGATCGACGCCAACGGCGCGCTCAGTTTCGATAATGAGCTGCAGAACTGGGAACTGGTCGAGGTGCTGATGGGCGACAAGTTCTCGCGCGGCGTCGCGCTCGGCTACCTCGACCCCGAGCGCATGGCGGCCGACTACGAGCTGGTGAAGACCTACGTCGGCATCGACAAGCCGTTCGACGTCAAGGTCGCGTACACCAACGAATTCCTCGACCGCTCGGTGAAGATGGCGAAGTGACTCAGGGGCGTCGCGAGATTTTCATGACCGCTCCCCGCATCCGCACCACCGTCGTCGGCTCGTACCCGGTTCCCGAGTGGCTTGTCGCCGCGCCTTCGGAGCAGGCGCTGGTCGACGCGACCCGCGTCGTCATCGCAACCCAGGAGCTGGCGGGCGTCGACGTCGTCTGCGACGGCGAGCTGTACCGCTTCGACGTCAACCATCCCGAGACCAACGGGATGATCGAATACTTCGTTCGGCCGATGGAGGGCATCCGCCACGAGATGACGTTCGACGAGGTGCTTGCCTACCGCGCGCAGCCCGGGATGCGATTTCGCACGCGCCCGCCGGGCGTTGTCGAGGGACCGCTCGGTAGCGGAACGCTCGACCTCCCGCTCGCCTGCCAGCGCGCCAAAGTACTGGCGACGCACACCTTCAAGTTCACCGTCACCGGCCC
>DASXXO010000506.1:0-3939 GCA_036503045.1 Caldimonas sp.
CGTAGCGCCGGTCGTGGCCGGGACGATCGGTGACGTGGGTGATCAGGCGGCGATACGAGCCTGCCGCATCCGGCGCCATCTCGTCGAGCAAGGCACACACCGTATGCACGATCTCGAGATTGGGCTTCTCGTTCCAGCCGCCGACGTTGTACGTCTCGCCGACGCGCCCGCGCGCGAGCACCTCGCGGATGGCAGTGCAGTGGTCGGTGACGTAGAGCCAGTCGCGCACCTGCCGGCCGTCGCCGTACACCGGCAAGGGCTTGGCGGCGAGCGCGTTGACGATCATCAGCGGGATCAGCTTTTCCGGGAACTGGAACGGGCCGTAGTTGTTGCTGCAGTTGGTCGTCAGCACCGGCAGGCGGTAGGTGTGGTGCCACGCGCGGACGAGGTGATCGCTCGCCGCCTTGCTCGCCGAGTAGGGGCTGTTCGGCTCGTAGGCATCGGTCTCGCGGAACGCCGGCTCGCCGGCAGCGAGGCTGCCGTAGACCTCGTCGGTCGAGACGTGCAGGAAGCGGAACGCCGCCTTTTCACCGTCGGCGAGCGAGGCGAAGTGGGCACGCGCCGCTTCGAGCAGCGAGAACGTGCCTTCGACATTGGTCCGGACGAACTCCGCCGGCCCGTGAATGCTGCGGTCGACGTGGCTCTCGGCGGCGAAGTGGACGATCGCGCGCGGCCGGTGCGCCCCGAGCAGGCGTTCGACCAGCGGCCGGTCGCAGATGTCGCCGCGCACGAACACGTGGCGCCGGTCGCCGTCGAGCGAGCGCAGGTTGTCGGTGTTGCCGGCGTAGGTGAGGGCGTCCAGCGTGAGGACGGGCTCGGCGCCTTGCGCGAGCCAGTCGAGGACGAAATTGGAGCCGATGAAGCCGGCGCCGCCGGTGACCAGGATCATGGATGGTCGAGCGAAAACGTGTTCAGAGGCTGAACAGCGAAGTGTATCTGGGCACTCCGGCACGAATGGCGCGGAAGCCCCGTCAGGGCGCTGCGCAGGCGTCGGCGCGATAATTGCGTGATGAATGAACCGCAAAGCGCGCTGGACGCGCTCCCCGGCGAGCCGGTCTCGCCTCCCTCCCCCGGCAGCGACGCCGGCGCTCCCTCCCTCAAGTTCTCCTCGGTCGGCCTGGCACCGGTCCTGCAGCGCGCGGTCGCCGACCAGGGCTACACGACGATGACGCCGATCCAGGCGAAGGCGATCCCGGTCGTCCTCGCGGGCCGCGACGTCATGGGCGCCGCCCAGACCGGCACCGGCAAGACCGCGGCGTTCTCGCTGCCGCTCCTGCACAAGATGCTGCCGCACGAGAATTCGAGCATGTCGCCGGCGCGCCACCCGGTGCGTGCGCTCGTGATTGCGCCGACGCGCGAGCTCGCCGACCAGGTCGCGGACAACATCAAGGGCTATGCCGCGCACTCGAAGCTGCGCGTCGCGGTCGTCTTCGGCGGCATCGACATGAAGCCGCAGACGCTCGAGCTGAAGCAGGGCGTCGAGGTGCTCGTCGCGACGCCGGGGCGCCTCCTCGACCACATCGAGGCGAAGAACTGCGTGCTGAACCAGGTCGAGTACGTCGTGCTCGACGAGGCCGACCGGATGCTCGACATCGGCTTCCTGCCCGACCTGCAGCGCATCCTCTCGTACCTGCCGAAGCAGCGCCAGACGCTGCTCTTCTCGGCGACCTTCTCGCCCGAAATCCGGCGCCTGGCCGAGAGCTACCTGCAGGATCCCGTGCTGGTCGAGGTCGCGCGGCCGAACGCCCTGGCGACCAACGTCGAGCAGCACTTCTACAGCGTCTCGACCGACGACAAGCGGCGCGCCGTGCTGAAGCTGCTGCAGGAGCGCTCGCTTACGCAGGCGCTCATCTTCGTCAATTCGAAGCTCGGCTGCGCGCGCCTCGCGCGCTCGTTCGAGCGCGATGGGCTACGCACCAACGCGCTGCACGGCGACAAGTCGCAGGACGAGCGGCTGAAGGCGCTCGAGGCGTTCAAGAAGGGCGAGGTCGACGTTCTCGTCGCCACCGACGTTGCCGCGCGCGGGCTCGACATCGTCGATCTGCCGGCCGTCTTCAACTTCGACGTCCCGTTCAATCCCGAGGACTACGTGCACCGCATCGGCCGCACCGCGCGCGCCGGCGCGTCGGGGCTGGCGATCACGCTGGTCGCGCGCGAGGACACGCGCAACGTCGCCGACATCGAGAAGCTCCTCGGCAGGAAGATCGAGATCGAGCCGCTCGAGCTCGACGATGCAGCGCGCCCGCCGCGTCGCGAGCGCGTCCGGCGCGACGACGACGAGGTGCGCGATGCGGGCGAGGTCCGTGCCGCGCGCGAGTCGCGCGAGCAACGCGGTGCGGCGTATCCGCGCTTCCCGCGCGAGAGCGCGCGCAACGACGACCCGTTCTTCGACAAGCCTTACGAGCCGCCGGCGACCGCCGTCGAGCCGGCGTGGGAGAAGCGTGCGCCGCCGCCCGGTCGCTTCTCGCCGAACATCAAGCCGAAGAAGAAGGTCGCGGCCTTGTTCGGCGCCAAGGTGCCGGAGCCGGCCGAGACCTGAGCGGCGTACCTCGCCGCTTTTAGCGCGCGAGCCAGCAGAAGACGGCGGGGACGTCCGCCGGCAACGTTTTCGGCGCAGCGCGCCACAGCGCGACCGGAGCGCTGCGCGTCGATTCGCTCGCCAGCGTCAGGCCGACGCTCACCGCCAGCAGCGTCGTCGGCTGCAGCTGGGCGACGAGTGCGCCGAGGAGGGCGGCGTTGCGGTACGGCGTCTCGATCGCGACCTGCGTCTGCGCGAGGCGGCGCGAGGCCGCCTCGAGCTCGCGGATGCGCGCGTTGCGCGTCTCGGCCTCGATCGGCAGGTAGCCGACGAAGGCAAAGCTCTGTCCGTTGAGGCCGCTCGCCGCGACCGCGAGCGTGATCGAGCTCGCACCGGGAAGGGCGACGACGCGCACCTCGGCTGCGTGCGCCGCGGCGACGAGGGGCGCGCCGGGATCGGCGACCGCCGGAAGCCCTGCTTCGCAGACGAGGCCGAGATCGCTGCCCGCAAGGACCGGCGCGAGCAGGCGAGCGCCGTCGAAGCCGGCGTCGTCGGGGCGGCCCTTCGGCGCGCGCGGCAGCTCGATGATCGCGATCTCCTGGAGCGGCCGCGCGAGGGAGCACACCGCGTCGACGCGTTTCAGGAACGCGCGTGTCGTCTTCGCGTTCTCGCACACCCAGTGGCCGAGGCGCGCCGCGATGCGGAGCGTGCCGAGCGGAAGGCGCTCGCGCAGGTCGGCTTCGGCCTCGGCGGTGCCGACGTCGAGGCCGTTCGGCACGAGGAAGAGCGTGCCGCTCATCCTCGCTCGCGGGCCGCCGACGCGCTGCCGAGCGGATCGATGCCGGCGCGGCGCAGCAGCTCGCAGGTGCGGATCAGCGGCAGTCCGATCAGCGCCGTCGGGTCGTCGGCGCCGACGCTCTCGACGAGGGCGATGCCCAGCGTCTCGATCTTGGCACTGCCGGCGCAGTCGTACGGCGTCTCGGCGCGCAGGTAGCGCTCGATCTCGGCGTCGGTGAGGTCGCGAAAACGAACCGCCACCGGCACCAGCACAGCTTCGGCGAAGCCGGTCGCGCCGCAGGCGACGGCGACCGCGGTCTGGAAGACGACCGTGCGGCCGCGCATCGCGCGCAGCTGGGCCGTCGCGTGAGCGTGGTCACCGGGCTTGCCGATGCCACGGCCGTCGAGGTCGGCGACCTGGTCGGAGCCGACGACGACCGCCTCGGGGTCGCGTGCTGCGACGGCGGCGGCCTTCGCGAGCGCAAGCCGGACCGCGGTCTGCGCCGGCGACTCGACGTCGAACGGCAGCCGCAGTCGCGTCAGCAACTCGCGTCGGTAGGGCGACGTCGAAGCGAGGACCAGGCGACGCACGGGCATCCCCTCATTCTCCATGGCGCAGGCGCGCCTCGGCTCGGCCTACACTG
>DASXXO010000507.1:0-5756 GCA_036503045.1 Caldimonas sp.
ACGGCCTCGTCGACAACCCGGGCGGCCAGGCGATCGCGGCCGGCGACACCGTGCGCTACCTGTCGCTTGGGGAGCTGCTCGGATGAGCGTCGCGGTGCGCTACTTCGCGTCGGTCCGCGAGGCGCTCGGCCCCGGCGAGGACGTCGAAATCGCGTCGGGCTGGAGCATCGCCGCGCTCCGTGATGCGCTTGCCGCCCGCGGCGGCCGCCACGCCGAGGCGCTCGGCCGCCAGCGCGTCCTGCGCAGCGCGAAGAATCGCCTCCTCTGCGCCGAAGACACCCTTCTTGCCGACGGCGACGAGGTCGGCTTCTTCCCGCCTCTCACCGGCGGCTGAGGAACAGACCAATGGCAGCGCCGCGCGTCGCGATCCGCACCGACGACTTCGATCTCGGCGCCGAAGTCGCGGCCCTGCGCGCTGGCGACGGCGGCGTCGGCGCGGTCTGCGCCTTCGTCGGCACGGTGCGCGACCACAACGACGGCGCGCCCGTGGCCACGCTCGAGCTCGAGCACTATCCCGGCATGACCGAAGCGGCGATCGAGGCGATGGTCGACGAGGCGATGCGCCGCTTCGAGATCCGCGCCGCGCGCGTCGTCCACCGCGTCGGCGTCCTCGCGCCGACGGCGCAGATCGTCCTCGTCGCCGTCGCCGCCGCGCACCGCGGGCAGGCGTTCCAGGCGTGCGAGTTCCTGATGGACTACCTCAAGACGCAGGCGCCGTTCTGGAAGAAGGAAGCGGGGCCTGATGGCCGCGAGCGCTGGGTCGACGCGCGCGTCACCGACGACGCCGCGCTCGCGCGCTGGGGCATCGCGGCCGGCAACGCGTCGATGCCTAGCGAGCCGCCGCGCTAGCATGCAATGTCTGCCGCGCTCTTGGTCGGGTAGACGACTGCTCCGCCGCGAAGAGCACGTACCGAACAAGGAGTGACATGGGAGCCTACGGCTTCGTCGCCGTCGGCGCAGGGGCTGCGCTCGGCGCCTGGCTGCGCTGGTGGCTCGGCGCCCGCCTGAACCCGGTGTTTCCGACGGTCCCGCTGGGCACTCTGGCTGCCAACCTGATCGGCGGCTTCCTGGTCGGCGTGGCAATTGCCTATTTCGATCGGCATCCGCACCTCGCGCCAGAGATGAGGTTGCTCGCGATCACCGGCTTCCTGGGAGGTCTGACGACGTTCTCCACGTTCTCCGCCGAGGTCGTCGTCCTGATCGGCAACGGCGAATATCTCTGGGCGGCGGGTACTGCCGGCATGCACATGTTCGGCTCGCTGCTGCTCACCGGCCTGGGGATCGCGATGGTCGGCACCCTGGCGCGGGCCGTTGCATGAACGGCCGGGTCGCTGCGCGCGCGCCAGCACCGACGGACGAGGAGGTGTCGTGAAAGGGACCTACCTGAAGTTCTATGTCCAGGAAAAGCGCAGGCTGCACGGCATCCTCGCTTACGATTGGATCCTCGAGAAAGCCAAGAAGGTCGGTATCCAGGGAGGCTCGGCGTTTCGCGCCGTCGCCGGCTTCGGCCGCCACGGCGTGCTGCACGAGGACCGATTCTTCGAGCTCGCCGGCGATCTGCCGGTCGAGGTCGGGTTCGCGGTGACCGACGACGAAGCCGATCGTTTCCTGCAGCTGGTCCGCGACGAGAAGGTCTCGCTCTTTTATCTTCGCCTGCCGGTCGAGTTCGACGTCATCAACGGCGAGCTGCCGCACTTGCCGACAGCCTGAAGGCCAGGGCGATTCGAGGGGGACGCGGCGGCCCGGCGCCCGAGGCGCGCCATCTTGAAAACCCGCCGCGGCTGCCTCACCTCCTCGTCGACCCGGAGGATCCATGCGAATCGACAAGCTGACAACGACCTTCCAGGAGGCGCTCGGGGAAGCGCAGAGCCTGGCGCTGGCACGTGACAACCCGTACATCGAGCCCGTCCACGTGCTCGCCGCGATGCTGGCGCAGACCGACGGCCCGAAGGCCTTGCTCGCCCGCGCCGGAGTCAACGTCGGCAAGCTGCAGGCCGCGCTCGAGGACGCGATGAAGCGGCTGCCGCAGGTGCAAGGCGGAGAGCAGGTCCAGCCCGGGCGCGAGGTGGGCGCATTGCTGCAGGCGGCTGAGAAGGAAGCGACCAAGCGCGGCGACCAGTTCATCGCGAGCGAGATGTTCGTCCTCGCCGCTGCCGACTCGAAGTTCCAGCTCGGCGCGTTGCTCAAGGAGTTCGGCGCCAACCGCAAGTCGCTCGAGGCTGCGATCGAGGCGGTGCGCGGCGGCCAGAAGGTCGACAGCGCCGAGGCCGAAGGCCAGCGCGAGGCACTGAAGAAGTACACGCTCGATCTGACGGAGCGCGCCCGCGCCGGCAAGCTCGACCCGGTGATCGGCCGCGATGACGAGATCCGCCGCGCGATCCAGGTCCTGCAGCGGCGCACCAAGAACAACCCGGTGCTGATCGGCGAGCCGGGCGTCGGCAAGACCGCGATCGTCGAAGGCCTGGCCCAGCGGATCGTCGCCGGCGAGGTTCCCGATTCGCTCAAGGACAAGCGCGTCCTCGTCCTCGACATGGCGCTGCTGCTCGCCGGCGCGAAGTACCGCGGCGAGTTCGAGGAGCGGCTGAAGTCGGTGCTCAAGGAAGTCGCCCAGGACGAAGGCCAGACGATCGTCTTCATCGACGAGCTCCACACCATGGTCGGCGCCGGCAAGGCCGAAGGCGCGATCGACGCCGGCAACATGCTCAAGCCCGCGCTCGCGCGCGGCGAGCTGCACTGCATCGGCGCGACCACGCTCGACGAGTACCGCAAGTACATCGAGAAGGACGCCGCGCTCGAGCGGCGCTTCCAGAAGATCCTGGTCGGCGAGCCGAGCGTCGAGGCGACCATCGCGATCCTGCGCGGACTGCAGGAGAAGTACGAAGCACACCACGGCGTGCAGATCACCGACCCGGCGATCGTCGCTGCGGCTGAGCTTTCGCACCGCTACATCACCGACCGCTTCCTTCCGGACAAGGCGATCGATCTGATCGACGAAGCCGCTGCCAAGGTCCGCATCGAGCGCGATTCGAAGCCGGAAGCGCTCGACCGGCTCGATCGCCGGCTGATCCAGCTGCAGATCGAGCGTGCCGCCGTCCTCAAGGAAAAAGACGAGGCGTCGAAGCGTCGGCGCGAACTCATCGAGGGCGAGATCGGCAGGGTCGAGCGCGAGATCGCCGATCTCGACGAGATCTGGAAGGCCGAGAAGGCCGCCGCACAAGGCTCGGCGCAGATGCTGGAGGAGATCGACCGCACGCGCTCGCAGATCGAGGAGTTGAAGAGGAAAGGCGACTTCAACAAGGTCGCTGAGTTGCAGTACGGAGTACTCCCCGAACTCGAGAGAAAGGTCAAGGAAGCGCAGGCGAACGAGAAGAAGAAGGGCGCCGAAGGCGGCAAGCCTCAGCTGCTTCGCACGGTCGTCGGCGCCGAGGAGATCGCCGAGGTCGTCGCGCGCGCGACCGGCATCCCGGTCTCCAAGCTCATGCAGGGCGAGCGCGACAAGCTGCTGCAGATGGAAGCCAAGCTGCACGAGCGCGTCGTCGGCCAGGACGAGGCGATCGCCGCGGTGGCAAACGCGATCCGCCGCTCGCGCTCGGGTCTGTCGGACCCGAACCGGCCGACCGGATCGTTCCTCTTTCTTGGGCCCACGGGCGTCGGCAAGACCGAGCTCTGCAAGGCGCTCGCGGCGTTCCTGTTCGATAGCGAAGATCACCTGATCCGCCTCGACATGAGCGAGTTCATGGAGAAGCACTCGGTCGCGCGCATGATCGGCGCGCCCCCCGGCTACGTCGGCTACGACGAGGGCGGCTACCTGACCGAGGCGGTGCGCCGGAAGCCGTACAGCGTGCTCCTGCTCGACGAGGTCGAGAAGGCGCATCCGGACGTGTTCAACGTGCTGCTGCAGGTGCTCGACGACGGCCGCCTCACCGACGGCCAAGGACGCACGGTCGACTTCAAGAACACCGTCATCGTCATGACGTCCAACCTCGGCTCGCCGCAGATCATGCAGATGGTCGGGCAGCCGTCGCAGGCGATCAACGACGCGGTCTGGGCCGAGGTCAAGAAGCACTTCCGGCCCGAGTTCCTGAACCGGATCGACGAAGCGGTCGTCTTCCACGCGCTAGACCAGAAGAACATCGAGGCGATCGCGCGGATCCAGCTACGCATCCTCGAGCAGCGGCTCCAGAAGATGGACATGAAGCTGGAAGTGACGCCGCGCGCGCTGGTGCAGCTCGCCAAGGCCGGATTCGACCCGGTGTTCGGCGCGCGGCCGCTGAAGCGGGCGATCCAGCGCGACCTCGAGAACCCGGTCTCGAAGCTGATCCTCGAAGGCCGCTTCGGTCCGAAGGACGTGATCCCGGTCGACTTCGAGGACGGGCGCTTCGTCTTCGAGCGCGTCGTCCACTGACGACGCGCAGGTCGCGCGATCAGGCGGACTGCGCCTCGTCGAAGAGCGCGTCCATGCGCAGGACCTGCAGGCGCGCGAGCGTCAGGTTGGCGCTCGCCTTGTCGAGCACGGCGTGCATCGCCAGCCCCGGGTTGCGCGGAACGCTGCGCAGCAGCAGGTGGTGCGCGCCGAGCGAGATCGCTGCTTCCGGCAGCGCGTGGCCGAAGCCGAGCGCCCGGCTCGATGCCAGCATGGCGGCGATCAGCGTGCTGCCATGGCTCGCCAGCTCGCTTGCGCCGGGATTGGCGCCGGCGTGGGCGATGGGCTTGCCGCTCTGCAGGTCGAAGACGCAGCAGCTGATGATGCCGTTCAACTCGCTCAGCTGCTTGACGTAGCGTTCGATCAGCGTCGAAGGCATCGTCGGCGAGAAGCTCGGCGTGGCGATCGCCGGCATCGGCCGCATCGTCAGCACGACCGGCGGGCGCCCGTCTTCCATCGGCAAGGTGTCGCCCGAGGGCAGCCCGGTCGCAAGCGCCGGGCGCCTCGGCTGGTATGCGGCCGGCTTGAACGCCCCGAGCTCGGGGACGGCGCGGCCGTCGGTCGGCGTCTGCTCGCGCAGGCGGCTCCAGGTTCCGGTGATGAACGCCCAGGCATCGGCCGGGCGTGCGACCTGCGGCGTCGTGCGCACCGCGACACCGGTGCCGCGGCCGAGATCGAGGCCGTGCGTCACGAGCGTGCTCGCCGAGGCGAGCGGCAGCAGCAGCAGGTTCCGGTTCGGCCAGGGGCCGGCGATGATGTCCTCGTGCAGCGGCTTCAAGGCCGACGCGATCGCATGGCCGGGCAGCTCGCCGACCATGACGACGCCGAGCCGGCTGTACGCGAGCAGCACGCGCGCGATCGCGTGGCGCTGCACGGTGTCGGCGTCGGCCTCGGTCGTGTAGAGGCGAAGCAGCTGGTTGTCGGCGGTCGGCAGCTCGACGAACTCGAGCGTCGCGAGCGCGGTGCCGTAGCCCTGGCGCCGGATCACGAGCTTCTGGACCGCTCGCCCGCTCGCCGCCGCGATGCCGGTCAGGAGCTTGCGCGACGACGACGTCGCGATGTCATGGACGGCGATGAAGTTGGGCTGCAGGTGCTCGAACTGCTGCTGTAGCGCTTCGGCCGGAGCGCACGAAACGAACAGCTCGCGCTCGTTGCCGCCGATCTGACGGCCGATCTCTTCCTTCTCGCTGGCGAGGTAGTCGTTCTCGTCCTCGAGCAGTTGGGTCGCGAGCGCCGTCTGCGCGCGCGTCGACGCCCACGCGTCGGGCGACTCGGCGGCGGCGCCGAAGCGGCCGGCACGCCGCTCGGACTCGGGCGGCGTCGGCGCCGCCGG
>DASXXO010000508.1:0-3278 GCA_036503045.1 Caldimonas sp.
CTACGACGTCGAGCACGAGACGCGCTACACCTACCGGGTGCCGGTCGCGCAGTCGTGGCAGCTCGTCCATCTCACGCCGGCGAGCCTGCCGTGGCAGAAGGTGCTCGCCCACGAGCTCGCCATCGAGCCGCCGCCCGACGAGCGCCACCAGCGTCGCGACGCCTTCGGCAACGGCGTCACCCATTTCGGCGTTCACGCCCCGCATCCGCTGTTGCGCGTACGGATGACGTGCGAGGTCGAGATCGGCGAGCGGCCGGATCCTCATGCGGCGCCGCGGCTCGCCTGGGAAAGCGTCCTCGAGGCGCTCGACGACGACCCGGCGCAGGACGCACTCGGGCCGGCGCGGATGGCCGAGTCGAGCACGCTGGTGCCGTGGTCGAGCGCAGCGCGCGCCTATGCGACGCCGAGCTTCGTCGCCGGTCGCGACTGGCTCGATGTCGCCCTTGACCTGATGCACCGCATCCACCGCGAGTTCGTGTTCGATCCCGGAGCGACGACAGTGACGACGTCGGTCGACGAGGTGCTCGCGCAACGAAGCGGCGTCTGCCAGGACTTCGCCCACGTGATGATCGCGTGCCTGCGCTCGTTCGGCCTGCCGGCGCGCTACGTCTCGGGCTACCTCCTCACGCAGCCGCCGCCGGGGCGGCCGCGCCTGCTCGGCGCCGACGTCTCGCACGCCTGGGTCGCGGCGTACTCGCCGCGCCACGGCTGGGTCGAGTTCGATCCGACCAACGACCATCTTGCCGACCGCCGCTACATCACGCTCGCGCGCGGCGCCGACTTCGCCGAGGTCGTTCCGCTGCGCGGCGTCATCCTCGGCGGCCGCGGCCAGAAGATGAGCGTCGCGGTGAGCGTGATCCCGCACTGAGCGTTTCCCTCGCCGGCAGGAGCACGTCCGAGGGCGCTTGCCTTGCCGACCGCTGCCGGACGGCCGGCGCGCCTGTGCGACGCGAGACTGAGCGCATCGCCAGGAGGAAACGCCATGCCGCGCGCGCGCTCGCCCGGCGGGGCCGGGCTCGACTCGAGCTGGGACCTCCAGCGCGGCCTCGCGGTGAGCGAAGGCTGGTCGGCGACGATGGCCGTTGCGGTTGGAGCGAGGAGTTCCTGCGCGCTTTAGCGCGGCTTCGCGCGCACCGCCTCGCCGAGTTCCAGCACGGCCATCGCGTAGTAGCTCGACCAGTTGTAGCGCGTGAGCGTGTAAAAGTTGCTCGTCCCGGCGACATAGCTCGGCGCGGCGTCGCCGTTCTGCAGCTCGACGAGCGCGAGCAGGCTGTCGACCGAGAGCGCGGCGTCGGGCAGGCGCGCGCCGCGCTCGATCATCTCGGCGGCGGTGAAGGTGGGCACGATGTCGGGCGCGAGCAGCGTGGCGCGCGCTTCCAGGTCGTTCGGCGGCTGGACTTCGAAGCGTGCCGGCAGGCCGCGTTTCCAGCCGAACTCGGCGAGGTAGTGGGCGATGCTGCCGATCACGTCGGCGGCGCTCGCGTGCAGGTCGACGTGACCGTCGCCGTCGAAGTCGACCGCGTACTTGTTGAAGGTCGACGGCATGAACTGCGCCATGCCGATCGCGCCCGCGTAGCTGCCACGCCAGGCGAGCGGGTCGATGCCCTCGCTCCTGCACAGCACGAACCAGTTCTCGAGCTCGTCCTCGAAGAAGGCGCTGCGGTCCTTGCGTCCGCTCGGGAAATCGAACGCCAGCGTCGCCAGCGCGTCGATGATGCGGAAGTTCCCCATCTCGCGGCCGAAGATCGACTCGACGCCGACGATGCCGACGACGATCTCCGGCGCCACGCCGTACATCTCATCTGCTTGCGCGAGCCAGCGCTCATTCGCGCGCCAGAACGCGACGCCGGCGCGGATGCGGATCGGCTCGACGAAGCGCGCGCGGTAGCGGGCCCAGTTTTTCGCCGCCCCGTTCGCGCTCGGCATGATGTAGCGAACGACGAGCGGTTGGAAGCGCGCCTGCGCGAGCGCCTGGCGCAGCCACTCGGCGTCGAGCCCGCGCCGCTCGGCGACTGCCTCGGCGAAGCGGAGGACGTCCTCGCGCGAGCCGTAGCTGACGGCATCGGGCGCGTCGTCGTCGACCAGCGTGACCCGCTTGGCGGCGGCGCGCCGCGTGCGCCGCTCCGCAGCCCCGGCGCCGGCGACGAGCAGCCATGCGGCGGTGCCGAGGACGATCCGGCGGCGCGGGTGCATGCAGGTCGGAAAAAAGGTGTGCGGTGAACGCTGGGGAGCCCGGCCTTCGATTATCGAGGCGTGAGCGTGCGCAGCCGCCGCGCCGCGCTCGTGAAGTCGCGTGTCATCGCCGGGTCGGGTCGCTTGGCGGCGGCGCGTCCGTAGCGACGCGCCTCGAGCGCGTCGAGCAGCGCCGCAAGCGGCTCGCCGGCGCTGCCGAGCGTCGCGCGCACGCGCGTCGCCAGCGCGCGCGGCGGCTCGTGCGGTGCGGCGGGGACTCCGACCCGCACGAGCGCGCGCTTCATGCGCTCGAGCTGGCGCACCCACGGGTCGATGCGGTGACGGTCGAGCCAGGCCCAGATCGCGCCGGCGAGCGCGAGCGCGCTCAGCGAGCCGACGAGCAGCGCCCCGAGGTCTTCCCAGGTCGGCGTCGCGAAGCCGATCTGCTTCAGCACGTCGAGCTGCTGGCCGCGCGAGTAGTTGAGTACCCAGCGGTTCCAGCGGTTGTTGAATCCTTCCCAGGCGCTCCTCAGCTCCGCGAACAGGAGCGGGCTCATCGCGTCGAGCGTGCCGGCGACGAAGCCGGGCGGGGGAGCGAGTCGCGCGCTGCGGCCGATCCGGTCGGGGGCGACCGCGCCAGTCGGATCGGCGCGCACCCAGCCGGTCCCCGCTTGCCAGAACTCCGCCCAGGCGTGCGCCGAGCTCTGTCGGACGACGTAGTAGCCGTCGACCGGCGGCAGGTCGGTCCCCTGGTAGCCGGTGACGATGCGTGCCGGCACGCCGGCGGCGCGCATGATGACGACGAACGCTGCCGCGAAGTGCTCGCAGAAGCCTTCCTTGCGGTCGAACCAGAACTCGTCGACGGCGTTCCTGCCGTAGTCGCCGGGCGAGAGCGTGTAGCTGAAGCCATGCGTGCGGATGTGCTGGAGCAGCGCATCGGCGAGCCGGCTCGCGCTCGCGCCGCGCCGCTCGTCGCGAAACGCCCGTGCCCAGGCGAGGGTGCGCGGGTTGAATCCCGCCGGCAGCTCGAGGCCATCCTGCAGCTCGCCGGGGCGGCGCGGCGCGCCGAGGACAAAGCTCGTGCTGGCGATCCCCTGCAAGCGCAG
>DASXXO010000509.1:0-4429 GCA_036503045.1 Caldimonas sp.
GGCGCGCGTTCCCGCCGGGCAGCGCGGCGTATCGTGCATCTGCGCCGCGTGCGCGGCGCAGCCTGTCGAGGCCTCCGCGAGGACACCCTCAGTTCCGACCGCCCTCCATGCAGCGGAAGTGCCTCCACGCGCCAAGCGGACGAACTACCCGGAGCCGTTCGCATCGCGAATGCAGGGGCGCGAAAAGCGGCCGCTCGGCGACCTGTTCGGCCTCAGGAACTTCGGTGTCAATCTCACGCGGCTCGCCCCGGGCGGCCAGTCGTCCCTGCGGCACGCGCACAGCCGCCAGGACGAGTTCGTCTACATCCTCGAAGGATTCCCGACGCTGCACTCCGACGAGGGCCGCGTCCGCCTCGCGCCGGGGATGTGCGCCGGGTTCAGGGCCGGCACCGGCAACGGCCACCATCTGATCAACGAGACGGCCGAAGACGTCGTCTACCTCGAGGTCGGCGACCGCCTCCGCGGCGACGAGGCGAGCTATCCCGACGACGACCTCGCCGCGGCGCTCGCCGACGGCAAGTGGCGCTTCGTCCGCAAGGACGGAACCCCGTACGAGTGAAAGGAGATCCCATGACATTGCGGGGAAGCTGCCATTGCGGAGCGATCGCGTTCGAGGTCGAAGGCAAGATCGAGCGCGCCCTGGAATGCAACTGCTCGATCTGCCAGCGCAAAGGCTCGAAGCTTTGGTTCATTCCGCGCTCGGCGCTGAAGCTGAAGACCCCGAAAGACGCGACCCGCGTCTACACGCTGAAACAAGCACCGGCTCAAGCATCGCTTCTGCCCGGTGTGCGGCATCCATCCGTACGCCGAGGGCAGGGACCCGAAGGGTAACGCGATGGCGGCGATCAACATCCGCTGCCTCGAGGATATCGATCTCGCGTCGATCCCGGTGACTCATTTCGAGGGGCGCTCGATGTGAGGATCGGTCCGCAACGCTGAGCGTTGCAGTCCCAAGACGCGCCGACGACGATAGTCGCGCGAGCGTGGTTTTTTTCCCGATGCCATCGCGACGCGCGGTCGCGATTGCTGGCAAGCTCTGCGCTCCCACCCACACGGCGTCGTGTCCGCAGCCCGGAACGACGCCTTCGCTTTGTACGGAGCCCCATGTCTGCTGCGTTGACCGAAGACCAAGCCCGCGCCTACATGCACAAGCTGCTGGCGACCATGAGCCAGGCCGGCGGATCCGATCTCTTCATCTCCGCAGATTTCCCGCCGAGCATGAAGTCGCAGGGCGCGATGAAGCCGCTCACGGCGCAGAAGCTCGGTCCCGACACGACGCGCCTGCTCGCCCACTCGCTGATGAACGAGGTGCAGCGCGCCGAGTTCGCCAAGGAAATGGAGTGCAACTTCGCGATCTCGATCCCGGGCGTCTCGCGCTTTCGCGTCAACGTCTTCGTGCAGCAGCGCTCGGTCGGCATGGTGATCCGGACGATCGCCTCCGAGATCCCGAACTTCGAGAAGCTGCAGCTGCCGCCGGTGCTGAAGGACGTCGTCATGACCAAGCGCGGCCTCGTCCTCGTCGTCGGCGCCACCGGATCGGGCAAGTCGACGACGCTGGCGGCGATGATCGACCATCGCAACCGCACTTCGCCGGGACACATCATCACGGTCGAGGATCCGGTCGAGTACGTCCATCCGTCGCAGATGTCGCTCATCACGCACCGCGAGGTCGGCATCGACACCCACTCGTGGCACCACGCGCTCAAGAACACGCTGCGCCAAGCGCCCGACGTGATCCTGATCGGCGAGATCCGCGACGCCGAGACGATGGAGCACGCGATCGCCTTCGCCGAGACCGGACACCTCTGCCTCGGCACGCTGCACGCGAACAGCGCGAGCCAGACGATCGAGCGGATCATCAACTTCTTCTCGGAAGAGCGCCGCAAGCAGTTGCTGATGGACCTCTCGGCCAACCTGCGCGCGATCGTCTCGCAGCGGCTCGTCCGGCGCGAGGACGGCAAGGGCCGCTCGGCGGCGATCGAGATCCTGCTCAACACGCCGACCCTCGCCGAGAAGATCTTCAACGGCGAGTTCCACGAGATCAAGACGATCATGTCGCGCTCGCGCGAGCTCGGCATGTGCACTTTCGATGCGGCGCTGTTCGACCTCTACGACGAAGGCCTGATCGGCTTCGACGAGGCGCTGCGCAACGCCGACTCGACCAACGAGCTGCGCCTGAACATCAAGCTGAAGAGCAAGCGCGGCGAGCCGCAGGCGAGCGACTTCGGCGGCCTCGCCCTCAACCCTCTGACCCAGTCCGCCGACCTCGACGAGGATGACCCCCAGAGCAAGCAGAAGGAGCTCGACGCGCGGCGCCAGCGCGAGCAGGCGCAGATGGCCGCCCTGCTCGAGAAGAAGCGCATCGCCGAGGCAGGGGCGAGCAAGGTAGCGTGAGTGCGGCGGCGCGTGCCGGGCGCCGCTCGCCTGAACGAGGGCCGGAGCCCGTCGCTACACTGCTTGCCGATCTCGCGAAGGAGCCGCGATGCCTGACGTCGTCGAGCCACTCGTCCTCGATCTGCTGGAATGGATCGGCGCCACGCCGCGTCCCTACTCGGAAGTGATCGAGGCCTGGCGGACCTCGTGTCCGCGCCTGCCGGTGTGGGAAGAGGCGAACGCACGCGGCTTCATCGAGCACCAGCACGCCCCGGGCCACGAGGCTTCGGTCAGCGTGTCGCCAGCGGGGCTCGCGCACCTGCGGGCGTGCCGCGCCCAGCCGCGCTGAGGAGCGCGACGCGCCAGCCGCACCGAGGCTTGCGGTCCAGGCAACTGGACGTCCGATTGCGGCGAGCCGGCGAGGGTGGAGGACGGCACGATCGAGGCACCTCCACTCCAGTTCCTCCCCATGACTTCGTTCCAGATCGCAGGCCTCTCCCCTGCTCCGTTCGAGCCGCTGTTCGCCTTGTCGTCGCGCGAGCTCGCCGGGCTCGGCGCGCGCCGTGTCGTTGCCAGCGCCGGCCAGGGCTTTCCTTGCCGCATCGGCCTGGCCGACGCCGACACGGGCGACCACCTCCTGCTGCTGCCGTTCGAGCATCAGCCGGCCCGTTCGCCGTACCGCGCGTCGGGTCCGATCTACGTCCGGATCGGCGCCCGCCAGCGCGTGCTCGCGCCCGGCGAGGTTCCCGAATGCGTGCGCACGCGCCAGATCTCGCTCCGTGCGTACGACGCCGAGCACATGATCGTCGACGCGGAGGTCTGCGCGGGCGATGCCGTCGCCGGCGAGATCGAGCGCCTGTTCGGCAGCCCGGCGGTCAGCTACATTCATCTCCACAACGCCAAGCGCGGCTGCTTCTCGTGCCTTGCGCGTCGCGTCGACGGCGGTTGACGCGCCGCGAGGCGTCCGGCGACGGCAGGACGTCCTTGCAGGAGGGAGACGATGAAGCCCGAGTTGCACTACCTGGCGCTCAGCGCCGTGCTCACCGGCATGCTCTGGGTGCCGTACATCCTCGACCGGCTCGCCGTGCGCGGGCTGCTCGACGCGGTCGGCTATCCGGAGAACCCCAAGCCGCAATCGGCGTGGGCGCGGCGTCTGATGAAGGCGCACCTGAACGCGGTCGAGAACCTGGTCGTCTTCGCCGCGCTCGTGCTCGTCGCGCACGCCGCCGGCATCTCGAATGGCGCGATCGCGACGGCCAGCATGGTGTATTTCTGGGCGCGCGTCGTCCACGCGATCGCCTATGCGCTCGCAGTGCCCTGGGTGCGCACGCTCGCCTTCACGGTCAGCTTTCTCGCCCAGGCGCAGATTGCCTGGCAGGTCCTCGTGCGTTGACGCGCCCGGCGAGCGCCGAGACACGCCCGGCCGGCCGTTCGCCCGTGGCGCCACTCGATTCTTCGAACCGGCACCGGCCCGCGCGCTGCAGGGACAAATCGCGGCGACCTTGCCGACGCCGCGGCGACGATGGTCCAATGGCCCGCCCCGGCCGCCGCCGCTCGCGCCGCACTGGAGATCCGCGAATGACCGACCTCGCCTCGCTGCAGGAGCTGCTCGAGCCGCTCTTTCCCGGGCTCATGGGCGTTCGCCTGCTCGAGATCGCGCCCGACAAGGTGCGCGCCGAGATGGAGGTGCGCGGCGACCTCTGCACCGCCGGCGGCATCCTGCACGGTGGCGCCTACATGGCCTTCGCGGACACGCTGGGCGCGGTCGGGACGCTGATCAATCTCTCGCCAGGCAAGCGGACGACGACCACCGACTCGAGCACCAAGTTCATCTCCGGCGCGCGCGTCCACACGAAAGTGCACGGCGAGAGCATCGCGCTGCATCGCGGGCGCACGACGATGGTCTGGCAGACGTCGATCCGCAGCGCCGAAGGCAAGCTCTGCGCCGTGGTCACGCAGACGCAGCTCGTCCTCGACGCGGCGGCCTGAGCCACGGCCGAGCGATGACCGTGCCCCCGGCGAAGGCCGCGCCGAAAGCGCTGCGCATCGGCCTGAT
>DASXXO010000510.1:0-3536 GCA_036503045.1 Caldimonas sp.
CGCCGAGGAGCTCGGCTGGACCGTGGTCTCCATCCGGTGCGCCCCGCGCCTGACGGCGCTCACCGTCCTTGCGCATGCCGATGCTCACGGCGTCGCCGGTCTTCTGCGCGAGGAGCCTTCGCGCGAACGAATGAGGACCGGGCGGCGCGCGCGAGCGGTCATCGGCCCGACGCGTGAGGGCCGGAAACGCGAACCACCACGCCCTCCACGAAGATCGGCCCGGCGTCGCGGCGTCGGCACACGCCGTCCAGCACCCAGCAGCGGCGCGTGCGGCGCGAACTAGCGCGAGGGGTCGGCGTCTTCTTTCGCGGGTGCGCTCGGCGGTCGCAAGATCTTGACGAGGGTCACCGTGTCGGGGTCCGACTTGCGCGCGTCGACGACGAAGCCCCCGTCCAGCGCGAGCGTACGCATTGTGTCGTTCTCGCGCATCACGTAGGCGACGACGCGCTGGATTCCGCGCTCGACGAGGTACTCGAGCATCCTGGCGAGGAGCAGATGCCCGAGCCCGTGGCAATGGAGATCGGAGCGCACGACGATCGCGAACTCGGCCTCGACGTTGTCCGGATCGCAGACGGCGCGGACGACGCCGAGCGTTTCCTCGCCGCCGTCGGCGCGCGCGCGCACGGCGATGAATGCCATCTCGCGTGAATAGTCGATCTGCGTCAGCCGCGCGATCTCGCTACGCGGCAGCTCGCGGCGGAAAGAGAAGAAGCGCAGGCGCAGGTCGGACGGCGAGAGCCGCTCGACGAACGCGCCGTGCTGCGCCTCGTCTTCCGGACGAATCGGTCGCACGACGATCTGCTCGCCTTGCCAGAGAAGCGAGCGCACGAGCTCGGCAGGATAGGGCGCGATCGCGAAGCGCGCGGCTCCCGCCGGCCCGGAGCGGTCGAGGCGGATGCGCGCATCGAGTGCAAGCACGCCCTGGTCGTCGGCCAAGAGTGGATTGATGTCGAGCTCCAGGAGCTCCGGCAGGTCGGCGAGCATCTGTGAGACGCCGATCAGCACGTCGTGGATCGCATCGAGCTGGGCCGGCGGACAGTTGCGATAGCCAGTCAGCAGCTTCGCGACGCGAGTGCGCGCGACGAGCTCGGCCGCGAGCACGCGGTTGAGTGGCGGCAGGGCGACCGCACGGTCGGCGACGATCTCGACCGCGGCGCCGCCCTGGCCGAACAGCAGCACCGGGCCGAACAGCGGATCGATCGACGCGCCGACGATCAGCTCCTGCGCGAACGGCCGGCGCACCATCTGCTGCACCGTAAATCCCTCGATACGCGCGTCCGGGCGCGCCGCGGCGACCCGGGCGAGCATCGCTTGCGCCGCGTCCCGCAGCACGCGCTCGTCGACGACATCGAGCGCGACGCCGCCTGCATCGGTCTTGTGGCTGATGTCGGGCGAGACGATCTTGAGCGCGACCGGGTAGCCGATTTCGCTGCCGGCGCGCGCCGCCGCCTCGGCCGACGGCGCGACCACGACAGTGCGCACGGCCGGGATGCCGTAGGCGCGGAGCACCGTCTTCGCCTCGTTCTCGTCGAGCATCTCGCGCCCCGCGGCGAGCGCGCGCTCGATCACCGCGCGCGCCGCGCCGAGGTCGGGCGGACCGTTCTCGCTCGCGGTGGGCGCCTCGAGCAGCAAGGCCTGATTGCGACGGTAGGTCGCGAGCATCGCGAACGCGCGCACCGCCTCCTCGGGCGTCTCGTAGTCGGCGATGCCGGCGTCCGCGAAGACGCGCCTGCCTTCGGCCACCGCTTCGTCGCCGAGCCAGCACGCCATCACGCGCCCAGCGGCCGGGCGGACGATCGGGGCGCAGGCGCGCGCGATCTCGTCGCTGCGCACGATCGCCGTCGGCGCGTGCAGAAAGAGCACAGCGCCGGCGTCGCGGTCGTCGAGCAGCGCCTGCAGCACGGCGACGTAGCGCTCGGCGGGTGCGTCGCCGATGATGTCGATCGGATTGCCGTGCGACCACGTCGCGGGGAGCGCAGCGTCGAGCCGCGCGCGCGTCGCCTCGCTGAGGTCGGGCAAGGCAACGCCGGCGAGCGCCGCAGCGTCGGCGGCCAGGACGCCGGCGCCGCCTCCGTTGCTCATCACGGTCAACGCGTCGTCGCGGTTCGCGCCGAAGTGCGCGAGCGTCTCGGCCGCCATGAAGAGATCCTGCAAGGTGTCGACGCGCAACATCCCGGCACGCCGGATCGCCGCATCGAACACGATGTCGGAGCCGGCGAGCGCACCGGTGTGCGAAGCCGCCGCCCGGACCCCTTTGCCGGCGCGCCCTGCCTTGACGACGATCACGGGCTTGTTGCGCGCCGCCGCGCGCGCCGCCGACATGAACTTGCGCGGTTCCTCGAGCGACTCGATGTAGAGCAGGATCGAACGCGTCTCGGCGTCGCTGGCGAGGTGGTCGAGCAGATCGCCGAAGTCGACGTCGGCGCGCTCGCCGACCGAGACCATCGTCGAGAAGCCGATCCGGCGCGACTTCGCCCAGTCGAGCACCGCAGTGACGAGCGCTCCCGACTGCGAGACGAAGGCGACCTTGCCGGGCAGCGCGTCGGTGTGCGCGAAGCTCGCGTTGAGGCCGCGCCGCGGCGTTAGGAGGCCGAGGCAGTTCGGGCCGAGGATGCGCAGCGTGTGCGGCCGCGCTGCATCGAGCATCGCCTGCTTGCGCGCCGCGCCGAGGCCGGCGGTCATGACGATTGCTGCGCTCGTGCCGAGCTCGCCGAACGCGGCGATCAGCGGCGCGACGGTGTCGGGCGGTGTGCAGACGATCGCCAGGTCGGGTGCCTGCGGCAGCTCGGCGGGGGTCGCGAAGCAGGCCACGCCATCGAGCGAAGCGTGCTTCGGGTTGAGCGGATAGATCGCACCGCCGAAGCGGCCGGCGCGTAGGTTCCGCCAAACCGTCGCGCCGACGCTGCCGGGGCGCTCCGATGCGCCCGCGACGGCGATCGAAGCGGGTTCGAGAAGACGATCGAGGTTGCGAACGCTCACGGCACTGCATCCGGTCGCGTCGAGCAACCCCTTGCAAGGTCACAGCTACGCCGCGCGACGCCCGAGGGCGGCGAGCTTGCCGAGCCACTGCTGCCGAGCGTCATCGCTCTGTCCTTTCACCGATCCGACCAAGTCTCGCGGATCGGCCCGAAGCCGACGAAGCCCTGGATGTTGCGTTCCAGCGCCTTCAGGCTGTGCGCACGAAAGTACCAGCGATAGACCAGCGCCGGCATCCCCATCGTCACGACAACCCGCGCCGAACGGCCGCCGAGGAGCTTGCCTTGGCGGCCCTGCGCGGCCAGCCTGGCGAGGGCGCCGGCTCGAGAAAGCCCTTCAGGAGCGCCGGCATCCCGCCGAGCCAGAGCCGGTAGAACAGCACCAGGTCGCGGAGGATCGGCTGCTGCGCCGGTTCGTCGCCCGCCGGCGCGGCGCCACGGTCCCAATCAGCCATGCCGCGCAGGAGCGGGAAGTCGAGCGCGGCGACGTTGACGCGCCCGACGCCGTGCGCCTGCGCTGAGGCGCCTTCGGCGTACGCGTCCGCGAGGGCGTGGCAGAGA
>DASXXO010000511.1:0-9904 GCA_036503045.1 Caldimonas sp.
CCGGCCGAAACCTACAGCGCGCCGCGCGCGTACCTGTCACGATCGGCGCTCTGGCGTCCGCGCTGATGCAGCTCTCTTCCGCAACCGCTCTTCTCGCCGTGGCCGCCGCCCTCGCGGCGTGCGGCGACACCGCGACCTTACCGGTCGAGGCCGGCATGGGTCCGCGGCCGCAGCTGCCGCCGCCGCGCAAGGACCTCATTCCCACCGTCTACGTCGCTCCCGCCAAAGGCTGGACCGCGGGCGACAAGCCGGTCGCCGCCGCCGGCCTCGTCGTCAGCGCCTACGCAACCGGCCTCGACCACCCGCGCTGGCTGGCGGTGCTGCCGAACGGCGACGTCCTCGTCGCGGAGACCAACGCACCGCCGAAGCCCGAGGACGCCAAGGGGCTGCGCGGCTGGATCATGTTGCAGATGATGCAGCGCGCGGGCGCGGGGACGCCCAGCGCTGACCGCATCACGCTCCTGCGCGGCGTCGGGCCCGACGGCAGCGCGGCGACGCGCAGTGTCTTCCTCGAGCACCTGCACTCGCCGTTCGGGATGGCGCTGGTCGGCAGCGACCTCTATGTCGCCAACTCCGACGCCATCGTGCGTTTCGCGTACGTCGCCGGCGCGACGCACATCGACGCCGCGCCGACGACCGTGATCGCGCTTCCCGCCGGGCCGATCAACCACCACTGGACCAAGAGCGTCATCGCGAGCATCGACGGCTCGAAGCTCTACGCGACGGTCGGCTCGAACAGCAACGTCGGCGAGAACGGCATCGCTGCCGAGGAAGGACGCGCCGCGATCTGGCAGATCGACCCGAAGAGCGGCACCGGTCGCGTCTTCGCGAGCGGCCTGCGCAACCCGAACGGCATGGCGTGGAGCGCGGACGGGACACTCTGGACCGTCGTCAACGAGCGCGACGAGATCGGCAGCGACCTCGTCCCCGACTATCTCGCGTCGGTGCACGACGGCGCGTTCTACGGCTGGCCGTACAGCTATTACGGCCAGCACGTCGACGAGCGCGTCCAGCCGCAGCGGCCCGACCTGGTCGCGCAGGCGGTGGTGCCCGATTACGCGCTCGGGCCGCACACGGCGTCGCTCGGTCTGGCCTCGGCGACCGGCGCCGCGTTGCCGGCGCCGTTCGGCCAGGGCATGTTCATCGGCCAGCACGGCTCGTGGAACCGTCGGCCGCACAGCGGCTACAAGGTGATCTTCGTTCCCTTCGCTGGCGGCAAGCCAGCGGGCGCAGCGATCGACGTGCTGACGGGATTCCTGACCGGCGACGGCGACGCCAAGGGCCGCCCGGTCGGTGTCGCGATCGACAAGACCGGCGCGCTGCTCGTCGCCGACGATGTCGGCAACACCGTCTGGCGCGTGACCGCTGCGCCGCGCTGAGGCGCGGCCTACTTCGACTTGGTCTGCGACCAGTCCTTGAGCGCGGCCAGGGTCTTCTCGACGTGGCGGCTCGGGTTCAGGCTCTGGTAGTTGTAGATCACCTTGCCGTTCGGTGCGATGACGTAGGAGACGCGGTTCGCGTAGTCGGGGCGCGTCTGCATCACGGCGTCGTATGACTTCATGACGTTCTGCGCATTGTCGGACGCGACCGGGAACTTGCCCGCGCAGGCCTGGACCGAGAACTTGCCGAGCGTGTCGATGTCGTCCGACGAAACGCCGATCACGGTCGCGCCGAGCGCCTCGAAGCGGTTGATCGCCTCGGCGAACTCGTGCGCCTCGATCGAGCAGCCGACCGAGAACGCAGCCGGGAAGAAGTAGAGGACGACCGGGCCCTTGGCGAGCGAATCGGCGAGGGTGAAGTCGAACACCTTGCCGTTGAGCGCTGCCTGGGCTGTAAAGTTTGGCGCCGCATCTCCGACATCGAGTGCTGCGTATGAAGCGGGCACCAGCGAGAGCAGCAGCAGGATGAACGCGAGAAACTTCTTCATGACGGTGTGCGGGAGGTCGCTCGTGCGCTCCTCATCTTACGAGAAAGGTGCGCACGGTGTCCTGCGCGCGGCAAGGGCTGCGCTGGTCGTCGGCGCTGCGCTGGTCGCCGGCTGCGGGTCGCTTCCGACCAACGTCGGCAAGACCGACAGCGCCGCCCTGCCACCCAACCCCGAGAGCCCGCTGGTCAAGATCGCACGGGTCTCTTCACCCTCGCCCGAGCTGACCGGCGTGCGCCTGCTGCCGCTCGGTGCCTACTCGCTCGACACCCGGATCCAGCTCGCGCAGCGCGCGACGACCTCGCTCGACGTCCAGTACTACGTGTTCGAGGACGACTCCACCGGGCGCCTCCTGATGACGGCGCTGCGCGATGCGAGCCAGCGCGGGGTGCGCGTCCGGCTTCTCGTCGACGACCTCTACACGACGCACTCCGACCCGCTGCTGCGCGGCCTCGCGTCCTTCCCGAACGTCGAGGTCCGGCTCTTCAACCCGTTCTGCTGCAACCGCGGCGCGGCCGTCGGCGGCCGCTACACCGCCTCGATCTTCGACTTCGGCCGGCTCAACCACCGCATGCACAACAAGCTCTTCATCGCCGACGGCGTGATGGCGGTGGCGGGCGGACGCAACATCGCCGACGAGTACTTCCTGCGCGCGATGAACGCGAACTTCATCGACATGGACGCGTTCGTGATGGGCGACGTCGTGCGCTCGATGTCGGCGATCTTCGACCGCTACTGGAACAGCGAGGTCGTCTATCCCATCGAGGCGGTCGGCGAGCCGCTCGGCGACAAGGCGGCGCGCGCGAGGGCGTTCGACGCCACGATCGCTGCGCTGCCGCCCTCGCCCCCCGCCGACCCGCCGTCTACCGACGTGCTCGGCTATGGGCCGCTCGCCGAGGATTTCGACGCCGGCCAGCTCGGCCTCGAGTGGGGCATCGCGCGCGCCTTCGCCGACCCGCCCGAAAAGCTCCTCGCGATGACGCCGGAGGTCGCCTTCGAGATGAGCGTCACCAACGACGTGATGATGACGGTCTGGCGAGCCAAGGACGACCTCGTCCTCACGTCGCCCTACATGATCCCCGGCGAGTTGGGCATGGAGTCGTTCCAGAACCTCGAGAAGGCCAATGTCAAGGTCACCGTGATCACCAATTCGCTCGCCGCGACCGACGAGCCGCTCGTCCACACCGGCTACTCGCGCTACCGGACGCGCATGCTGCAGGCCGGCGTCGATCTCTACGAGCTCAGCCCGACGCGCACAATGAACACGAAGCGACTCGGCGCGTTCGGCTCGTCGCTCGGCCGGCTCCACGCCAAGACCGCGGTGATCGACAAGCGGATCATCTTCATCGGCTCGATGAACCTCGATCCGCGCTCGGCGAGCACCAACACCGAGTTCGGCATGTTCATCGAGAGCCGGGCGCTCGCCAAGGAGCTGTTGCGCGTCATCAACATCAGCAAGCTCGAAAGCGCATACCGTCTGCGCCTCGATCCCGAGAGCTCGCAGCTGCAGTGGCTGACGATGGACGAAGACAAGGAGACGGTCCTCGGCGTCGAGCCCGAGTCGAGCTTCTGGCTTCGCGTGCACAACATGCTGCTCGGCTGGGTCGTCCCGGAACAGCTCCTCTGAGGCGCCGCGCGGCGTCGGCGAAGCACGGCGGGCACAATCGCCGCGATGGCCGTCAGGACGTCGAGGGACACGATGGACACGTTCGACTATCTGATCGTCGGCGGCGGCTCTGCCGGCTGCGTGCTCGCCGCGCGCCTCAGCGAAGACCCTGCGGTGCGCGTCTGCCTGCTCGAGGCAGGCCCTGCCGACAAGAGCGCCCTCATCCATTGCCCGGGCGGGCTCGCGCTGCTCGCCAAGACCGGCCAGTTCAACTGGGCGTTCGCGACCGTGCCGCAGGCGGGCCTCGGCGGCCGGCGCGGCTACCAGCCGCGCGGCAAGGTCCTCGGCGGATCGAGCTCGGTGAACGCCATGATCTACCTGCGCGGCAGCGCCGACGACTACGACGGCTGGGCCGCCGAAGGGAACCGCGGGTGGGGCTGGAGCGACGTGCTGCCCTACTTCAAGCGCGCCGAGCACAACGAGCGCGGCGCCGACGCGTACCACGGCAGCGACGGGCCGCTCAACGTCATGGATCTGCGCAGCCCGCACCGCTTTGGTCCGATCTTCGTCGACGCGGCGCGGCAGGCCGGCCACGCCGTCAATCGCGACTTCAACGGCGCGACGCAGGAAGGATTCGGCCTCTACCAGGTGACGCACAGGAACGGCGAGCGCTTCAGCGCCGCCAAGGCCTACCTCGTTCCCAACCTCGCGCGCCCCAACCTGCGCGTCGTCACCGAAGCGCAGACGACGCGCATCGTGCTCGAAGGTCGGCGCGCGGTCGGCGTCGAGGTGCGCGTCGCCGGCGCGCCGGCGCAGGTCTTGCGCGCCCGCCGCGAGGTGCTGCTCGCTGCCGGCGCGCTGCAGTCGCCGCAGCTGCTGATGCTCTCGGGGATCGGACCCGGCGCCCACCTGCAGTCGCACGGCATCGCCGTCGCCCACGACCTGCCTGGCGTCGGCCGGGCGCTGCACGACCACGTCGACGTCGTCCAGGTGCTCGACGCGCCGCACCTCAAGGACCTGTTTGGGCTCTCGTTCACCGGCGTGCTGAACGTGCTCAAGGGCATCGTCGAATGGCGCCGCCACCGCAGCGGCACGCTGACAACGAACTTCGCCGAGGCGGGCGGGTTCCTGCGCAGCGAGCCGGCGCTCGACCGCCCCGATCTGCAGTTCCACTTCGTCGTCGGCAAGCTGGTCGACCACGGCAGGAAGACCGTGTTCGGCCACGGCTACTCGTGCCACGTCTGTCTGCTCCGGCCGAAGAGCCGCGGCAGCGTGACGCTTGCAAGCGCCGATCCGCTCGCCGCACCGCTGATCGATCCGAACTTCCTCGCCGAGCGCGACGACGTGGAGCGACTCGTGCGCGGCTTCAAGGCGATGCGCCACGTGCTCGCCCAGCCCGTGCTCGCCGGCCACGGCGCGCGCGAGCTCCGGGCGTCGGCGAGCGCGCAGAGCGACGCCGAGATCGAGGCGTTCATCCGCGCCAACGCCGACACGATCTACCACCCGGTCGGCAGTTGCCGCATGGGCGGCGGTGCGCTCGACGTCGTCGACGCCGAGCTGCGCGTGCACGGCGTCGAGGCGCTCCGCGTCGTCGATGCGTCGATCATGCCGGCGATCGTCAGCGGCAACACCAACGCACCGACGATCATGATCGCCGAGAAGGCTGCCGACATGATCAAGGCGGCGGCGCGAACGCCGGCGGCGGCCGCCGCCGTCGCGCCCTGACCTTTTCTTCGTCGTTCGAGGGCACACGCGCCATGAAGATCAACCGCGGCTTCGAGTTGATGAAGAGCGGCGAGTCGATCCGCTCGGTGGTTCTTCACTGAGCCGCGCGATGAGCGGCGACGCGGGCAAGAGGCAGGCGCCTTACGGAAGCTGGGAGTCGGCGCTCGGCGCCGAGCTGCTGGCCTCCGCGACGCTGCGCTTCGAGCAGGTCGCGATCGCGGGCGACAGCGTCCTCTGGAGCGAGAGCCGGCCCGCCGAAGGCGGCCGCAACGTGGTCGTGGAGCGCGACGCCGAGGGCCGCACGCTCGATCGCATCCCCGCACCGTTCAACGCGCGCACGCGCGTCCACGAGTACGGCGGCGGCGCCTACGCGCTCCCCGACGACGGCGAGCTCTTCTTCAGCAACGACGCCGACCAGCGCATCTACCGTGCGCGTCGCGGCGAGGCGCCGGTCGCGGTCACGGCAGCGGGCGCGTGCCGCTTCGCCGACGCGCGACTCGACAGCGCACGGAACCGCCTTATCGCAGTGCGCGAGGACCACGGCGCGGCTGACGGCAACGCGGCGCGTGCCGAACCGGTCAACACGATCGTCGCGATCGATCTCGCGAGCGGCGCTGAGACCGTGCTTGCCGAAGGGCACGACTTCTTCTCGAGCCCGCGCCTGTCGCGCGACGGCCGCCGCCTCGCCTGGCTCGCGTGGGACCATCCGCGCATGCCGTGGCAAGGCAGCGAGCTCTGGGTCGCAGAGCTCGACGCTGCCGGCGTGCCGCGCTCGCCGCGCAGGGTCGCGGGCGGTGCGACCGAATCGATTTGCCAGCCCGAATGGTCGCCCGCCGACGAACTGCACTTCGTCTCCGACCGCAGCGGCTGGTGGAATCTCTATCGCCTACGCGACGGCAAGCCCGAAGCGCTGCATCCGATGACCGCCGAGTTCGGCGAGCCGCACTGGGTCTTCGGCGGGTCGAAGTACGGCTTCCTGCGCGACGGGACGATCGTCTGCGCATTCGAGCACGAAGGCCGCTCGCAGCTCGCACGGCTCGGTGCCGACGGCGCGTTCGCGCCGCTCGCGACGCCCTTCTGCGCGATCGGCAGTGTTCGCGTCGGCGCCGGCTTCATCGCCTGCCTCGCGGCTTCGGAGACAGCGGTGCAGGCGGTCGTCCGCATCGACCTCACGACGGACGCCGCCCTGACCTTGCGCCGCGCCAGCGAGCTGCGTCTCGACGATAACGACGTCTCAGTGGCCGAGGCGATCCGTTTCCCCGGCAGCGGCGGCGCCGCGACGCATGCGTTCTTCTACCGTCCACGCAACCGCGCGTTCGAAGGGCCGCCAGGCGCGCGCCCGCCGCTTCTCGTCCTCAGCCACGGCGGCCCGACCGGCTGGACCGATCCGGCGCTGCGCCACTCGTACCAGTTCTGGACCAGCCGCGGCTTTGCCTTGCTCGACGTGAACTACGGCGGCTCCGCCGGCTACGGCCGCGCCTACCGCGAACGCCTCGCCGGCCGCTGGGGCGAGGTCGACGTCGACGACGTCGTCGCCGCCGCGCGCTTCGCCGTCGCGCGCGGCGATGCCGATCGCGATCGCGTCGCGATCCGGGGCGGCAGCGCAGGCGGCTACACGACGCTCGCCGCGCTGACGTTTCGCGATTACTTCCGCGCCGGCGCGAGCCATTACGGCATCAGCGATCTCGAGACGCTCGCGCGCGACACCCACAAGTTCGAATCGCGCTACCTCGACTCGCTGATCGGCCCCTGGCCCGAGCGCGCCGACCTCTACCGGGCGCGCTCGCCGATCCACTTCGCCGACCGGATGACGAGCCCGCTGATCGTGTTCCAGGGCGCCGAGGACAAGGCGGTGCCGCCGAGCCAGGCCGAGACGATGGTGCAGGCGGTTCGCGCGAAAGGATTGCCGGTCGCGTACTTGTTGTTTCCTGGCGAGCAGCACGGTTTCCGTCGCGCCGCGACCATCCGGCGCGTCTTCGAGGCCGAGCTCTGGTTCTACGGGCGGATCTTCGGCTTCGTCCCGGCAGGCGCGATCGAGCCGATCGCGATCGACAACCTGCCGCCGCCTTCGGGCGCGGCGTAACGACGCTTGCCGATCGTCACAGACCGGCGCTCAAGCGACGGCTATTCTCGGTTCGAACCTGCCCGCAACGACCACGACGAGCGCGCGCATGAAAACGACCTGGCAAACCCTCTGGCAGCAGAACGACATCGTCGTCTCCCGCGATGAGGTCGAGGTCGATCGCATTGCGGGCGAGCGCATCGCGCGGGTCTATCTCGTGTATCGCGGCCTGGGCGACACGCCGGGCGACATCGAGCAGAGCGTGGTCGAGCTCGCCGGCGACGAGGGCTACGCCGTGTTCGAGCCGAACACGGGCTTTGCCGGTCGCGTCAACTTCGAGCGCCAGGCGTTCTGGCGCGAGCGCCAATGCGTCTACTGGGTGCCGATCGCCTCGGCGATGCTGCCGTGGCGGGTGCGCTTTGGACTCTGGCGCGGCGATGCCGCGCTGCGGGCATACCGCCGCCTTTCGCGCGACGAGCTCGAAGCGCCGGTCGCCGCCTGGACGGCCGACGGGCCGCAGACCTGGGAAGACCGCAAGCGCCGCCGGATCGAGCGCACCCGCCCGTTCGGCTTCGCGCACGGCGCGCACGCCTGAGGGGCGCCGCACAACGGGGCGCAAAAGAAAAAAGCCCGGACGGACCGGGCTTTCGTCGAGCGCTGTCGCTCAGGCGGCGGGAGCCGACGCCTTGTGCGAGCTCTTCTTGGCCGACGACGACTTGTGCGAGGTCGACTTGTGGCTCGACGACGAGTGGGTCGACGACGACTTCTTCGCCGAGTCGGACGAGGCCATCGGCGCCGAGGCGCCCGCGGCGGGGCTGGTCTGGGCGAAGGCGCCGAAGCTGACGGCCGAAGCGATGACGGCGATGATGAGGGTCTTCATGAAGGTCCTTTTGTGGTTGCGTTGGGAGCATGCGCCCGGGCTGACAACGCGGGGCTGCCGAAGGCGGTTGACACCTTCGCTGCGCGCGGGTCACTCGAACCTGCCCTCGCGCAACCACTTCGTCGCGACCCACTTCTCCCCCGCGCCGACCTCGGCGCCGCCGTGCAGCGTTCGCGTCGACGGGTGCGGCCGGTCGTAGCTGAAGAAGACCGCATTGCCCCGGACCGGAGCGACCTCGAGGCCGGCGTCGGGGAAGACGGTCGCCCCGCCGGCCTCGGGCGTATTGAGATAGCAGACGATCGAGGCCAGCCGCTGGCCGCCGCGCTCGAGGATCTTCGGCGTGCCGGGCTCGGCGGGGTCGAAATAGTCGTAGTGCGGGCGGTACTGGGCGCCCGGCCGGTAGCGCAGGATCTGCAGCCCCTCGCCGTTCTCGGCCGGCCAGTCGACGAGCGCCGCGATGCGCTCCTCGAGGCGCGCGCAGACCGGGAATTCGGCCGGCGCGAAGAACATGCCGTCGCTCGTCCGCGCCGCATTGATCTCGCTGCCTCCAGTCGCCGTCTGCACCGTCTCCGAGCGCTCCAGGCGCGTGCGCGCAAGCGCGATCAGCTCGGCGCATTCGTCGGCCGACAACAGGTCGGCGAAGACGACGACGCGCGGCGACGCCATCGCCATGACGACGCGGACGTCGCGATCGCCGGCGCGCAGCGACGGCCGATCGGCGCCGATCCGCGTTCCCGGCATCGGGCGCGCGCTGCCGACCGCCGCCACCACGTCGCCGTCGGCCGGCAGGCCGCGATGGCCGCGCATGGTCGTCTCGACCGCGTCGAGCGCGACCGCCTCTACCCAGCCGCTCGCCTTCATCGCGTCGAGGACGACGTCGACGGGGTGGCCGGCGGTCGCCTGGTCGATGATCCAGCGCCGCAGCTCGGCGGTGATCCGCTGTTGGGGCATGCGCCGATTTTGCCGGAGCGGTACGCGCGCGATGTCAGCGGAAGTCACGGCTGCGGCTCACCAGCCCTCTCAGCAGCGCCGTGTGATCGATCAGCCGCGAGGCGACGAGGTGCATCACTGCCAGCTCGCCGCTGCCTTCGCATTGCCACTGGCCATAGACGGTGAGCAGGGACGCCGCGAGCAGGGGCTTCCTCTGCGTCTCGGCGATCTTCGGCCAGACGATGACGTTGACCGCGCCGGTCTCGTCCTCGAGCGTGACGAAGACCGTTCCCTTCGCGGTCTCCGGCCGCTGCCGATGCGTGACGAGGCCGCTCGCGCGCGCCAGGCGCCCGTTCGGAAACGTGCGCAGCCGCGCCGCCGGCTCGACGCGGAATTCGGCCAGACGATCGCGCAGCAGCGCGAGCGGATGGCGGTTCAGCGTCAGGCCGAGCGCACGGTAGTCGGCGAGCGTCTCCTCGCCTTCGCTCGGCGCGGCGAGTGCGACCGCGGCCTCGCCGACGCGCGTCGCGCGCAGCATCTCGGTCGGCCGCGTGTCGATGCCGGCGACCGCCCACGCCGCCTGATGACGGTGGCCGGTGAGGCTTTGCAGCGCACCGGCGTCGGCGAGCGCGGCAAGCGCATGCGCGTCGAGGCGCGCGCGGCGCGCGAGGTCTTCGCCGTCGGCGAAGCGCGCTTCGGCGCGTGCAGCGACGATGCGTTGCCCCGCGTCTTCGGCGAGACCCTTGACACGATTGAGGCCCAGCCGCACCGGCTGGC